>NZ_JBDNWF010000002.1:0-52086 GCF_047721125.1 Acetobacter papayae
GAACCTGTGACCCCCGCCGTGTGAAGGCGATGCTCTACCGCTGAGCTACGCACCCCGGTTTGTGAGGCTGTTCTTAGCCTGAGCGTTGCTGACTGGCAAGAGGGATAATTGTGGAATGTGAATTTTTTCTTTTATTTCTGTCCCATGGCCCCAATCCGCTTTCTGTGGGCTGTGCTTTCTCCTGGGACTGGCTCTGTCTTTCCGGGCTTCTTCTTCCTTTCCCTGTCCGAACGCGGCATTAGAACACATTAAATGCCCGAAAGTGGCATGCCCTGTGGCGGATAGCGGGTGGGAACGTGCTGGATAGTTTTGCTTTTCATGCAGGGCAGATGGTGGTGGCATTGCTGCTTGATGCCCTGCTCGGTTGGCCGGCGCTGGTTTTTGCTCGCATTGGGCATCCGGTAAGCTGGATCGGGCATGTGGTGTCAGGGTTAGACCGGAACTGGAACCGTGACGCGCTCTCCCCTGTATTGCGCAGGCTTGCTGGTGTGGCAGTTGTGCTGGTTGTTACCGGTCTTGCCGGGGGCGTTGGTCTGGGTTTGTGCTTCTTGCTGCCTCATAACGGCCTGGGGGTTCTGGCAGGAGGGGGGCTGGCATGGCCTCTTCTAGCCGCTCGCTCGCTTTATGTGCATGTTCTGGCGGTTGTTCAGCCTTTGAGTGCGGGAGATATGCCCGGTGCGCGCAAGGCTGTGTCCATGATTGTGGGGCGAGACCCGAATGTGCTGGACAGTGCGGGCATTGCCCGCGCTGCGGCGGAAAGTCTGGCTGAAAATACGTCCGACGGCGTGGTGGCACCGTTATTCTGGGGTGTGCTGCTCGGTTTGCCCGGCCTTTATGCCTACAAAGCCATCAACACCATGGATTCCATGATTGCCAACCGTACGCCCCGCTACAGGCTGTTCGGGTGGGCCGCGGCGCGGGTGGATGATGTGGTGAATATTGCGCCTGCGCGGTTGTCTGGCGTTTTATACGCGCTCGCCAGCGCCGCTCCTTTACGGGCATTCAGGGTCATGCTGCGTGATGCCCGGCGGCATCGTTCCCCCAATGCAGGCTGGCCGGAAGCCGCCATGGCTGGTGGGTTGGGTATTCGTCTCTCCGGTCCACGCCTGTATGCGGAAGGTCCCAGCCGCGACCCATGGCTGAATGATGGAGCCCCTGACCCCACACCAACTGATCTGGCTGCCGGACTGGTTCTTTACCGGCGGGTTGTGTTGCTGGCGACGTTGTTTCTGCTGATACTGTTTTTTACCGGCAGCCCGCTATACGGAGCAGGCCGGTAACATCGACATGGCGCTCAATATGCACGGCTAGCGCATCGAGTGTTTGTTCCATTTTTTCCGAGTAGCGCAATGTGGAGGGCTGTCCGCCTAGCCCTGCGATAAAAGCGGCGCGGAAGCGATCATCCGTAAACAGGCCGTGGAGATAGGTGCCGCAGATAAGCCCATCCGCCGACTGAGCGCCCTCCGCCCTGCCCTGCACGGTAGCAAACGGGCGAAGTCGGTCTGGCCCCTCCGTCGTGCCGAGGTGAATTTCATAACCGCATACCGGTTGACCGCTGGCAGCGTGAACGGCCTCTACCCGTCTGACATGTTTTTCCGCCAGCATGGTGGTTTCGACATTGAGTAGGCCCAGACCGGGCATATTGCCAGCAGGCCCTTCCAGCCCAAGGGGGTCGCTTACACTATTACCCAGAATCTGGTAACCGCCGCAGATACCTAGAACATGCCCGCCCCGTCGCACATGGGCAGTAATATCGATATCCCAACCCTGACTGCGTATAAAATCCAGATCAAGGCGGGTATTTTTCGTGCCGGGCAGAATAATCAGGTCACAATCTCCTGCGATCGCCTGCCCCGGCGCTATCATGGTCAGGTCAATGGCGGGCTCCTGTGCCAGAGGGTCCAGATCATCAAAATTGGCAATGCGTGAGAGCATGGGCACAGCCACTTTTATACGCCCACCAGAAGAGGTTCTGCGCAGATCGAGCGCGTCTTCCGCCGGAAGGGTGCTAGCGGCCGCAAACCATGGCAGAACACCAAAACCCGGCCAGCCGGTTTTTTGACGGATCAGGGCATAACCGTCATCAAACAGGCTTGGGTCCCCACGAAATTTATTGACGATAAAGCCTTTTACCATGGCAGCGTCAGTTTCAGGCAGAACAGCCTGTGTGCCTATGATCTGGGCAATAACACCGCCTCGGTCGATATCCCCTACAAGAATGACCGGCACATTCGCCGCACAGGCAAACCCCATATTGGCAATATCATTCTGCCGCAGGTTGACCTCGGCCGGGCTTCCAGCTCCTTCAACCAGCACCAGATCATAGGCTTCATGCAGGCGATGAAAGCTTTCCAGAACGGCTGGCATGAGTGCTGGTTTGAGTAAGGCGTAGTCGCGCGCCTGAACGGTTGCGCGCACCTGCCCCTGTACCACAACCTGACTACCCCGGTCGGATTCAGGCTTGAGCAGCACGGGGTTCATGTCCGTATGGGGTTCAAGCCCGCAGGCCAGTGCCTGAAGGGCCTGCGCGCGGCCTATTTCGCCCCCATTGGCAGTAACGGCAGCATTATTGGACATATTCTGGGGTTTGAAAGGGGCAACACGCAGCCCCCTCCGCAGGGCGGCGCGTGCAAGCCCGGCAACGAACAGGGATTTGCCCACATTCGAGCCGGTGCCCTGAATCATCAGTGCGGGCATGGGTAGGCGTCCTTAAAACTCGACGCCGGGCTGCGCCTTGATCCCGGCGCGGAACGGATGCTTGAGCAGTGTCATTTCGGTAACCAGATCGGCCAGTTCAATTAGTTCCGGCTTTGCGTTGCGGCCAGTCAGCACGACATGGGTCAAAGGCGGCTTTTCTTCACGCAGGAAGGCCAGTACGTCTTCAATGGGCAGGTAGTCATACCGCAGGGCGATATTGATCTCGTCCAGCAAAACCATACGGATTTCTGGGTTGCGGATCAGCTCCTTGGCTTTTTCCCAACCACGGCGGGCTGCGGCGATATCGCGCGCCTTGTCCTGAGTTTCCCATGTGAACCCCTCGCCCATAGCGTAAAACTGGCAGAGTCCACCAAAATGCGTCTCGATCAGCCGCCGTTCGCCAGTATCCCATCCGCCCTTGATAAACTGCACGACAGCGCAGGGCATTTCATGGGCGATACAGCGCAGGATCATACCAAAACCGGATGAGGATTTGCCTTTGCCCGCCCCGGTATGGACGATCACGAGGCCTTTCTCCCCTTCCTTTGTGGCCATCATCCGATCCCGTGCGGCTTTGATGCGCGCCATTTTCTGTGCGTGCTGGGCGGCATCATCCGTGGTGGTGGGTTCGTTTTGAGGCTGGGTAGAAGATGTTGGCATGAGTACGGAAGCTTCCGGTCCTGTCTGAGAATAGGCTCCAGCTTGACAGATGCGGCCTGCTAGCTCAATCCACTCAGGCTGGTTCCTGCGTCTGCCACCATGGCGGACATGGGCGAAGAGGGAATGCAGAAAGAAAGTGGGCCTGCCCGCTCTCCATAACGCAGCCGCCCCCGCGACCGTCAGCAGATCAGGTTTCCCCCAGAGCCACTGAGCGCAGGTTCGGGAAGGCGGGGAGGCCATGGGGGTTCGCGCCCGGATCTGTCAGCCGGGAGACCTGCCAGCACGGATTGAACGGACAGCCGGGGTGCGCTGTGGCCGGATATTCAGCCCTGTGCGCATGTCATGCGGGCTGGGTCTTGCCATACCCACGCCCTGCCCCATGACAGACAAGGGCGCAGCACAGATGGCCGCAGAAACACCCTCCGCTCAGACAATCCTTTATGTCTGTTCAACCTGCCGGGCTGGCGTGGCTCCAATAGAGGGGCAGCCTGTGGCGGGTGCCCGCCTGCTCGCCGCCCTGCAGGATGCCCAGGAGGCTTCTTCGGTCGACGCCGAAGATAAGCCCCGTCCGGTTATTCGTGCGGTAGAATGTCTTTCTGCCTGTTCACGGGGCTGCGCCATAGCCCTCGCCCGACCCGGTTCATGGACCTATATCTATGGCAATCTGAGCGAGGCCGATGTGGCGGATATTCTGCTGGGCGCTCAGGGCTACATAGCCAGTGCCGATGGCATTCCACCGTGGCGTGAACGCCCTGTCATTTTCCGCAAGCAATGCGTTGCCCGTATTCCTCCACAGGAGATTGCACCATGAACACTCTTGCCAAAATTCCCGTTACGGTTGTCACCGGCTTTCTGGGGGCAGGAAAAACCACCCTTATCCGCCATCTGCTGCAAAACCCCGGCGGACGCAGGCTGGCCGTGCTGGTGAACGAATTCGGCACGGTGGGTGTGGATGGCGAAATCCTGCGGGCCTGTGCGGATGAAAACTGCCCCGAAAGCGCGATTGTGGAACTGGCCAATGGCTGTATCTGCTGCACTGTTGCAGATGATTTCATCCCTACGGTTGAACAGCTCATGGCCCTGCCTCAGAAGCCTGACCATATCCTGATTGAAACCTCGGGTCTGGCGCTACCCAAGCCGTTGCTCAAGGCATTTGACTGGCCCTCCATCCGCTCGCGCATTACCGTCGATGGCGTGATTGCTCTGGCCGATGCGGAAGCGGTGGCAGTCGGGCGTTTTGCTCCCGACCCCGCCGCAGTGGACGCCCAGCGTGCGCAGGATGACAGTCTCGACCACGAAACCCCTCTGGCCGAAGTGTTTGAAGACCAGATTGCCTGTGCTGACCTCGTGCTGTTGACCAAGGCCGACCTTGTGGATGAGGCAACGCTGGAAGCCGCGCGTGCGGTTATTCTGGCCGAAGCGCCGCGCCCCCTGCCCGTTCTGCCCGTCCGTGATGGTGCGATTGACCCCACCGTTATTCTGGGCCTGAACGCAGCGGCGGAAGATGATCTGGCCGCCCGTCCCTCGCACCATGATGGTGAGGATGAACACGAACATGAGGATTTCGACAGCACGGTCGTAACCCTGCCCGAGATTGATGACCCCGAGGCATTGGCTCAGGCGATTATCCGCCTTGCACGCGAACAGGATATTCTGCGCGTCAAGGGGTATGTCGCGGTTCGGGGTAAACCCATGCGGCTTCTGGTTCAGGCTGTAGGGGCCAGAGTGCGCCACCAGTTTGACCAGCCATGGGGCAATCGCCCGCGTGAGGGGCGCCTTGTGGTTATTGCCGAGCATGACCATCTGAACCCGCAGGCCGTGCAGGCTGTTCTGCTCGGCGCGACCGCGCAGATACAGGCGGGCTGAAGCACAGGCGGGGCTAAGGGTAATGCATGTTATCTTCCGGGAAAACCGTGGCCTTGACGGGCTGGAGAATGCCACGGATCTCGGCCAGAGCCCTGCCCCGCTTGTTGTCCTGTCCTTTTCAGACAGTGACCTGAGTGCCTTTGCGGCAGGCTGGCAGGTTGGACAGGGCTCCCTGCCCGCGTTGCGCCTTGCCAACCTTGCCGCCCTTAAACATCCCCTGAGTGTCGATACCTATATCGAGCGTACTCTCGCCAACAGCAGGGCGGTGCTGGTGCGGCTGATTGGCGGCGCGGGATACTGGCGCTACGGGCTGGAACAGCTCAACGCTCTGGCCCGCTCTACCGGCATGGCGCTGGCTGTTATCCCTGCTGATGGCAGGGCTGACCCGACACTGGATGAGTTTTCGACCGTTCCTGCCGAAAGCCTGCGTAATCTTGCCCGGCTGTGTGACACAGGTGGGGCAGAGGCAGCCCATGCCGCACTCTGCTTGTTGGCGCAAACTGCAGGCATGCCCGCGCCGCCTGTGGCCCCAGTGCCTGTTATCCCGGATTATGGTTGGTACCAGCCCGGTATGGGCGTTATGCCTGCCCCGCCCGAGGGAGACCGCCCGCTTGCGGTTGTCGTATTCTATCGAGCGTATCTGACCAGTGCTGACACGGCACCCATTGATGCGCTGATAGAGGCCCTGCAAGTGCGTGGGTTTCGTGTCGCGGGTCTGTTTGCCCCCTCTCTTAAGGGAGCCGCAGCTCCATGGCTCCGTGCGGCACTTAGGCAGGCCAGCCCGGCCGTTATTGTCAACGCCACGGCTTTTTCCGGGCAGGATGCAGGGGGCTCTTCTCCACTGGATGCGCCGGGTTGCCCGGTTTTTCAGATCGCTCTTGCCACCAGCAGCCAGCAGGATTGGCAAGACGCCGAGCGTGGGCTTTCCCCAGCAGATCTGGCCATGCACGTTGTTCTGCCGGAAGTGGACGGGCGGATCATGGCTGGTGTTGCCAGCTTCAAGGCGCTGGAAACACCGGACGAGGCGCTCCAGTTCGCCCGGGCCATACATCAGCCTGTTCCTGACCGGATCGCGGCCATTGCGGACAAGGTGGCAGCTTGGCACAGGCTCGCCGTAACGCCTGCCCACCAGCGCGCCGTGGCGTTCGTGCTTTCCACCTACCCGGGCCGAACAGACCAGATGGCCCATGCCGTGGGGCTGGATGCCCTTGCCTCAACCGAGGCCATGCTGGAAACGCTGGCGGCGGAAGGCTATACACTTGCACAGGCGGGCGAGCCTCTGGCCACGGCCCTGTCAAGGCAGGAAGCCACATGGTCAGTCTCTGCATACAAGGCAGCACTTAAACGCTTGCCCGCTCTCCTGCGGGAGCAGCTTGAGCAGGTCTGGGGCGCGCCGGAGCACGACCCTGTCGTGCGCGATGGCATGTTTCACTTCGCGCTCACGCGCAGGGGCCGCATGTTGGTGGCTCTTCAGCCCGAACGCGGTCGTCATGCCGAGCGCGATGCGGATTATCACGACACCGCCCGTGTGCCTTGCCATGCGTATGTGGCGTTTTATCTCTGGCTGCATGAGCATGGCCTGCATGCTCTGGTGCATGTTGGCGCGCATGGCACGTTGGAGTGGTTGCCGGGCAAGGCTGTTGCCCTGTCGCAAACTTGCTGGCCGGAAGTGCTCTGCGGGGCCATGCCTGTCATTTATCCGTTTATCGTCAACGATCCCGGCGAGGCTGCACAGGCCCGACGGCGGATCGGGGCTCTTACCCTCGGACATCTGCCTCCCGCTATGGTGCAGGCCAATGTGCCAGAAAGTCTGTTGCATCTTGAACGGTTGCTGGACGAATACGCCACAGCCGATGGTCTGGACCCGGCTCGCCGCAACCGTCTTATCCCCCTTATCCGGGCAGAAGCCCGTGCTACTGGCGTGGAGGCTGATCTGGGGCTGGATACTGCGGCAAGCCCGGCAGAAGCCATGGTGCGGATCGACCGCTTTGTCTGCGACCTGAAAGAAAGCCAGTTTGGCGATGGCCTGCATGTTTACGGACAGGGCGAAGGCGAAAACCATGGCCTTGTGCGCGCACTGGCGGGCTTGCGGGTTGAAGCCGGGCCATCAGGCTCGCCCGCACGGGGGCGGACGGATGTTCTACCCACAGGGCGCAACCTGTATGCTGTGGACCCCCGCGCCGTGCCCAGCCGCGCGGCGCATGCGCAGGGGGTAAAGCTGGCGGAGGAACTGCTCCGCCGTCATTTGCAGGACCATGGAGACTGGCCAAAAGGGCTGGTTATCGATCTGTGGGGTTCCGCGACCATGCGCACGGCGGGGGAAGAATTCTCCATGGCGCTGCATCTTGCCGGGCTTGCCCCCATGTGGGAGCCGGGTTCGGAACGGGTATCGGGGTTTGAAATCCTGCCGCCCGTGCTGCTGGAGCGGCCCCGGATTGATGTCACACTGCGCGTATCGGGCCTTTTCAGGGATGTTTTTCCTGATCTGGCGCGGTTGTTCGATGTCGCAACCCGCGCGCTGGCCGAGCGTACGGGCGAGGATATGCTCAATAATCCTTACCGTCAGAGCGCGCCTCGTGTTTTTGGCCCGCGCCCCGGCACCTATGGTCTGGCCATGGAGGACCCGGCAGAACGGTTTGATGAGCAGAGCCGACAGGCTACGGGTGAAGCGTGGCTGAAAGCCTCTGAATGGAGCATGGACGCCACAGGCGCCATAAAGCGTGACCGCGCAGCGCTGGAAGAGCGGCTGCGGACGGCTGATACCTTCACCCATATTCAGGACCTGCCCGAAATGGATCTGTTGCTGGCCCGCGATTATGCTGCCCATGAAGGTGGATTTTCGGCGGCTATGGCGGCTCTGGGGCATGCTCAGCCTGCACTGTACCACCTTGATACAACCCGTGCCGGAGCACCACAGGCCCGTATTCTGGGCGAGGAACTGGCCCGCATTGTGCGCGTACGGGCGACCAGCCCGGTCTGGGCGGCGGGTATGATGCGCCACGGTTTTCGTGGGGCAGCAGAAATAGCGGCTACACTGGACAACTTGGCCGCCTTCGCCCATCTGACGCGGCAGGTGCCAGCACATCTGTTCGACCTGTATTTTGAAGCAACATTGGGGCGGGACGATGTGTCCGCTTTCATGGAGCGGGAAAACCCTATGGCTTTGGAGGCGCTGCGCACGCGTTTTCAAGCTCTGGCTACCGCAGGGCTGTGGCGGAGCCGTAGTAACTCCATTATTGCCAGACTGGATGCCCCCGGCTGATGTCAGGTTCATCCGCCCCCCTAATCAAAGGATGGTGCCCCGGCGCTCTTCGCCCCATGCTGTCAGGAGACGGGCTGGTGGTACGGGTGCGCCCACATGGTGGCTGCCTGTCGCGCGCGCAGGTTGGTGGACTGGCGGAACTGGCGCAGGCTTATGGGAATGGGCTGGTTGATTTTTCGGCCCGCGCCAACCTGCAACTGCGGGGCATAAAGCCGGAGGGGCATACCGCCGTGCTGGAGGGGCTTAACGCTCTGGACCTGCTTGATACTGACCCCGAGACAGAGTCAGCGCGCAACATCATGGTCACGCCGTTCTGGAAGGCAGATGATGGGACAATCGCACTGGCGCAGGCGCTGGAGAATAGTCTCCGACACGCCATAGTGCATGGCGGGCTACGCCTGCCGGGTAAATTCGGTTTTGCTATTGATTGTGCGGGCCCTCCGGTTCTGCGGCAGGCCTCGGCGGATATCCGTATCGAACGCACAGAGGCGGGCTCCCTGCTTCTCTATCCTGATGGTGCGCAAACAGGCAGGATGGTAGAGCCGCATAATGTGGTTGAACAGGCCATGGCGCTGGCAAACTGGTTTGTGCGCAGTGGTGGTGTGTGCAATGGCCGGGGGCGGATGGCCAGCCATGTGCGGCATATGCCTTTGCCGCCGGAATATAATACGCCTGTGCCGCTCGCCCCGCCTTTCATACCTGAACCCGGGATGACTTCAGCCGGGTGGATGGCGGGAGTGGCTTTCGGGCAATGCCATGCCTCAACGCTGTGCGCACTGTCCACCATGGCTCCCCTGCGCCTGACGCCATGGCGCATGATCGTTCTGGAGGGTGTGACACAGGCTCCTGATCTTGCGGAGCTTCTACAGGCCGGGGATGCCCGCCTGCGTGTGGCGGCCTGCACAGGGGCACCTGCCTGCCCGCAGGCGCTCGCACCCGTGCGTGCACTGGCATCTGATCTTGCGGCCCATGTGCCTGCCCACGCATTTTTGCATGTTTCGGGCTGTGC
This sequence comes from Acetobacter papayae, assembly GCF_047721125.1. Lineage (NCBI taxonomy): Bacteria > Pseudomonadati > Pseudomonadota > Alphaproteobacteria > Acetobacterales > Acetobacteraceae > Acetobacter > Acetobacter papayae. The sequence goes on from NZ_JBDNWF010000002.1 coordinate 9,495, forward strand.
CAAGGGGTGTGCGCATCCGCAGGCGACCACACTGACACTGGTTGCGCAAAGCGGGGGGTTTGCTCTCATCCATCATGGCACTACAACAGACCAGCCCATAGCCAGAAACCTTTCACCCGAAAGGTTGCGCGCCCACCCCGAGCTGATGACCAAGGACTGATGCCCCACTGCTTTGAAACCGATGGCGCCGCCATCTACCGCCAGTCTTTTTCCATCATCCGGGCAGAGGCCACGCTGGACGGCCTGAGCCCGACTGAAGAACAGGTTGCCGTGCGCATGATCCATGCGGCCGGTATGGTTGGGTTGGAAAAAAATATCGTTTTTACACCCGGTATGGCGGAAACAGCGCGGTCAGCATTGCAGGGTGGCGCACCTATTCTGTGTGATGCTCGTATGGTTTCCGAAGGAATTACCCGCTCACGCCTGCCCGCACAGAACCGGGTGGTCTGCACCCTGCATGAACCCACGGTGCCAGACCTTGCGCAAAGCATGGGTACAACCCGGTCCGCGGCTGCCATTGAACTGTGGCGGCCCTTTCTTGCAGGGAGCATTGTTGCCATTGGCAACGCGCCGACAGCCCTTTTCCACCTGCTGAACATGCTTGAAGATCTCGCCTGCCCACGACCGGCCGCCATTATCGGCTGCCCGGTGGGTTTTGTGGGGGCGGCGGAATCAAAAGAAGCGCTGCTGGAAGATGCTCCCTGTCCCGCTCTGATTGTAAGGGGTCGGCTGGGTGGATCGGCCATGACGGTTGCCGCCGTCAATGCGCTGGCCTGCGACAGGGAGTAGCCGCATGGGCACGATCATATGCGTGGGACTTGGCCCCGGAGACCCGGATCTGATGAGCCGCAAGGCGGCCCGGCTGATCGAAGGTGGCCAGCATGTGGCCTATTTTCGCAAGGCGGGACAGTTGGGGCAGGCGCGCCGGATTGTGGAAGGGATGCTCCACCCGGATGTAACGGAATATCCTATGGAATATCCGGTTACGACAGAAATTGCCTTTGCCTGCGTTGACTATAACGACCTGCTGGCCAGTTTTTATGATGACTGGGCCGACCGGCTTTGCCAGATGGCGCAAAAGCACGATGTCATTGTCCTTTGCGAAGGAGACCCGTTCCTTTACGGTTCCTTCATTCACCTGCATGCCCGCTTGCAGGGGCGCTGCCCGGTAGAGGTTGTACCCGGTATTCCCGGCATGACTGGCTGCTGGCACGCAACGGGGCAGCCCATTACATGCGGGGATGATGTTCTGGCGGTCTTACCGGGTACATTGTCTGAAACAGCGCTTGTGCACCACATGAGTCAGGCTGATGCGCTGGTGATCATGAAAACAGGCCGTAACCTGCCAAAAATCCGCCGGGCGCTGGCCCAGACCGGGTTGCTTGAACGGGCATGGCTGATCGAACGCGGCACCATGCCCAACCAGCGGGTTATCCGGCTGGAGGAAGCCGCCGAGCAGGATTGCCCCTATTTTGCAATCGTGCTGGTGCATGGCAATGGTCGTCGCCCGGAACGGCGTCAACAGGTTGAGGCTATGGCAGGTGCTACTGACACAGATGGAACACAGCCATGAGCGGGAGTGTTGTTGTCGCGGGTCTGGGGCCGGGGGATCCACAACAGGTTACCCCGGAAGTGCAGAGGGCGCTCAATAATGCCACCGATATTCTGGGGTATATTCCCTATGTCGCCCGTATTGCGGCCCGTCCCGGTTTAACCCTGCACCCCAGTGACAACCGTGAGGAACTGCACCGCGCCCGTCATGCGCTGGAACTGGCCCGGCAGGGTCGGCACGCGGTTATTGTGTCATCAGGCGATCCCGGCGTATTCGCCATGGCGTCCGCCCTGTTCGAAGCGCTTGAATCCGGAAACTACGACACAAATACGGATATCCGTATTCTGCCGGGCATTACCGCTATGCTGGCAGCAGCGGCCCGGGCAGGAGCCCCCTTGGGGCATGATTTCTGCGCCATCAACCTGTCTGACAATCTCAAACCATGGAGCGTGGTCGAGCAGCGGCTACGCATGGCGGCGCGTGGTGATTTTGCCATGGCTTTTTATAATCCGCGCAGCAAAAGCCGCCCGCACCAGTTCGCTCATGTGCTGGAAATCCTGCGCGAAGAATGCGAAAGCCAGCGCCTTGTTATTTTTGCCCGTGCAGTCAGCACACCCGATGAAACCGTGCGGACAGTCACGCTGGCGCAGGCTACCCCCGATATGGCGGATATGCGCACGGTCGTTATTGTTGGCAACAGCCTGACCCGGCAGGTTGGTCGCTGGGTCTATACACCACGCTCTGTGGTGGTGCCTGCCTCCGCGCCATGAGCCAGCCAGTTCATGACAGCCTCTATACTATACCTGACCGCCCGGGGTGGCACAGCAGGTCGGTCGATCAGGATTACGGGCAACCCCAGAACCCGCGCGGCATCCAGCTTGGCGCGGGCACCTGTGCCTCCAGCATTTTTGGCGACGATATGCGTGATGGCGTGCGTGCGCAGCAGGGCGAGGTCTTCGGCCTCAGTAAACGGCCCGCGTGCAATTACGGCTTGAGCTCGTGGCAACGGCAGCGGCGTGTCGGGGGCATCAACCAGCCGCAGCAGATAGAAATGCTGGTTTTTATGGCTGAACGCGCTGAGTGTCTGTTTGCCGATAGCCAGAAACACGCGGGCTGGGCTGTCTGGCAAAGCCTGCACCGCCGCTTCAGTATTGGGCACGGACAGCCATGTATCGTCCGGCCCCGCCCGCCATGCCGGACGTTCCAGCGCACACAGCGCCACATTGGTCATGCCGCAGGCAGCAACCGCATTGGCGCTCATTTGCGCGGCAAAGGGATGGGTCGCGTCGATAACATGGGTAATGTTTTCGGCCCGCAGATAGGTGGCCAGTCCTGTCACGCCGCCAAAACCGCCAATCCGCGTTGGCAGGGGCTGGCTTACGGGTGCCGTCGTGCGTCCGGCATAGGAAAAAACGGCATTAGCTCCGCTATCCGCCAGAGCGCGTGCCATCTGCGAGGCTTCACTTGTGCCACCCAGCAGAAGGATACGTGGCATGTCTGAGCCTCTTCCCGGCACGGCATTTCCCTGGCTATCTGTCATTGGCATGGGGGAAGATAGGCTTGAAGCGCTGCCACCGGCAAGCCGTGCCGCGCTGGATGAGGCTGAGGTGGTTTTTGGGGCCCCCCGTCATCTGGCTCTGGCCGGGCTTGAGGCGTCTTCCCGTGCGCGGTTGTGGCCGGTGCCCTTTAGCGTAGAGCCGGTTCTGGCCCTGCGTGGGCGCAAGGTGGTGGTTCTGGCTTCAGGCGATCCATTCTGGCACGGCGCGGGGGGTAGTCTGTGCACACATCTCACGCCCGGAGAATGGCGGGCTTACCCTGCGCCTTCAACATTTTCATGGGTTGCAGCCCGTATGGGGTGGCGTCTGGAAGAAACACCCTGTCTGGGTCTGCATGCAGCACCTTTTGAGCGGTTGGTGCCAAGCCTGTACCACGGCGGGCAGGCAATATGCCTCCTGCGTGACAGTAAGGCGCCCGAAGAACTTGCCCACTGGCTGGAACAGCGCGGGTTCGGGCTTAGCACGCTGCATGTCATGGAAGCGCTGGGTGGGGCGTATGAGCGTATAAGAACCACACGGGCTAACAGCTTTGACCTGACGGATATTCAGGCCCCGGTGGCTGTTGCCCTGTCCATGACCGGGAGCGGACCTCATACTGCCGGGCTGCCCGCAGGATTCGGTCTGTCGGATGATCTATTCGCGCATGACGGGCAGATTACCAAAAGCCCCATACGTGCCCTCACCCTGTCCGCTCTGGCCCCGCGTCGGGGGGAAGTGCTGTGGGATCTGGGGGCTGGTTCGGGCTCCATCAGTGTGGAGTGGTGTCTGTCTGGCGGGCGGGCCTGCGCTGTTGAGCGTGATCCTGAACGCTGTGCACGCATACGCGCTAATGCAGCCCGGTTTGGCGTGGAGCATAGGCTGAGCGTGTTACAGGCGGATACAAACAGCACCCTGCCCCAAATGCTTCCCAGTGCTGTTTTTATTGGCGGCGGCGCGAGCGAGGCGCTGCTGGCGCGTGTGTGGGAGCAGGTGCCAGCGGGCACACGCTTTGTTATCAATGCCGTAACGCTGGAAACCGAAACGCTGCTGGCCACATGGCATGCCCGTGCTGGAGGAAGCTTGCTGCGGATAGAACTGGCGCACTCCCAACCTCTGGGGCGCATGCGCGGCTGGTCTCCCTCGCGTCCGGTTGTGCAGTGGAGCGTGATCCGATGAGGGTTGTAGGGTTTGGCCTGCGCCCCCATGCTCCACGCAATGCGTTGGAGGAAGTGCTGGCCCGTGTGCTGGATGCAGCCCGTGCTCATGATGGTAAGCCGCCTGTTCTGTACGCCATGGCCACTCTTGCACGTAGGGCGGAACACCCGGCCTTGCGGTGTCTGGCGCAGGCTTATGCGCTGCCTGTCATTGCGGTGGATGAAACCAGAGTGGTGGGGGTTGCTACCCCTACCCGCTCGGCGCGGATTGAAGCCCTTTTTGCCACCGGTAGCATAGCGGAGGCTACGGCCCTGCTGGCCGCGGGAGAAGGTGCGCGCATTATCGTATCACGTATCGTATCGCCTGATGGTACAGCCAGCGCCGCCATGGCCGAGACAGAAGGATTTATCAGGGCATGACCGTTCATTTCATTGGCGCGGGTCCCGGCGCACCTGATCTTCTGACCCTGCGGGGTGCCAAGCTGATCGCACAAAGCCCTGTCTGCCTTTATGCGGGTTCACTTATCCCCGCAGGGGTGCTGGAGCACTGCGCTGCGGGTACAAAGATCATTAACACCGCACCTCTGTCGCTGGATGAGATCATGACGGAAATCGTCTCGGCTCATGATCAGGGTCAGGATATCGCCCGGCTGCATTCGGGTGATCTGTCGGTCTGGTCCGCGATGGGGGAACAGATCCGCCGCTTGCAGGCGCTCGATATTCCCTACGATGTCACGCCCGGCGTACCGTCCTTCGCGGCGGCGGCCGCTGCACTGGATGTGGAACTGACCCGCCCCGGTGTCGCGCAATCCGTGGTGTTGACCCGCACCTCGGGCCGCGCCAGTGCCATGCCGGAGCGCGAAACCCTGAGTGCTTTCGCCCAGACCGGTGCAACACTGGCCATCCACCTGTCCGTGCATGTTCTGCCTCGCGTTATCAGCGAACTATTGCCGCATTATGGAGCCGACTGCCCCATAGCCGTGGTATGGCGGGCAAGTTGGCCGGATGAGAAAATTGTCCGCGCGACACTGGGCACGCTTGATACGGATATTGCCGAGCAGATGGAGCGTACGGCCCTTATTCTTGTCGGTGCCCCTCTGGCAGCCGGTGATTTTGAGGAAAGCCGCCTGTATGCCGCTGATTACGACAGGCGTTACCGCCCGGTTGGCACGCAGCCGCGCTTTCCGCAAACTCCATGAGAAACGCATCAGGCATGCCCGGGGGACTTGTTATTGCGGCTCCGGCTTCAGGTTCGGGCAAAACCACCCTGACCCTCGGCCTGCTGGAAGCATATCGCGCACAGGGGCTGGATGTCCGTGCCTTTAAAAACGGCCCGGATTATATCGACCCCGCTTTCCACGCCGCGGCATCAGGGCGGCCATCCTTCAATCTGGATAGCTGGGCGATGGATGCGCGGCATATGGCTGGACTGGTCAGCACAGCCCGCGATGCAGAGTTGATTATTGCTGAAGGCTCCATGGGGCTGTTTGATGGCGTGGCCTCTCCCGGTGCGTGCAGCAATGGTGCCAGTGCCGATATGGCGGCCATGATGGGCTGGCCGGTGGTGCTGGTGCTTGATGTTTCCGGTCAGGCGCAGTCCGCCGCCGCCGTGGCCAAGGGCTTTGCTACTTTCAGGCCTGATGTGCGGCTTGCAGGTGTGATTCTGAACCGGGTTGCCAGCCCCCGGCATGAAGCTCTGGCCCGTGTTGGTATGGAACAGGCGGGTATTGAGGTGCTGGGTTCCCTACCCCGCCAGACCGATGTAACCCTGCCGGAGCGGCACCTCGGGCTGGTGCAGGCGGGAGAGCACGAACATCTGCAGGCGACATTGTCAGCCCTTGCGGCCTTTATCGGTAGCCATGTTAGGCTGGAGCGTTTGCGCCAGCTTGCTTCAGGCGCAGTGTCTTGCGGGCCATTACCTTTTATTGCCCCACCGGGACAGCGCATAGCATTGGCGCAGGATCGGGCGTTTTCCTTCATGTACCCTCATCTTCTCGAACAATGGCGACAGGCTGGGGCCGAAATTCTGCCTTTCTCCCCTCTGGCGGATGAGGCTCCGTCTCCTTCGGCTGATCTGTGCTGGCTCCCCGGCGGTTATCCCGAGTTGCATGCGGGTGTGCTGGCTAATGCCGGGCACTTCCAGCAAGGGTTGCGACACTTCGCCCGCACGCGTCCCGTGCATGGCGAGTGTGGTGGTTATATGGTCATGGGGGAAACGCTGACCGATGCGGATGGGGTTACGCATCGCATGGCGGGCCTTCTGGGGTTACAGACCTCCTTTGCCAAGCGGCGCATGCATCTGGGCTATAGGCTGGCGACACTAAGCAGCCCAATGGCGGGCCGTGAGGCTGGCCAGCGCTTGCGGGGGCATGAGTTCCACTATGCCACCATAACGGCACAGCCGGATGAGCCTCTGGCCCATGTGGTGGATGCGAATGGTGCTGCTGTGCCAGAAACAGGTTCGCGCAGAGAAAACGCCACCGGCACGTTTTTCCACTTTATCGCGGATGCCACATGAACGGCGTATTACCACCCCTTACGGACCACGAAGGGCATGAGATGCTCACGCTCTCACTGATCGGCATTGGTACGGGCAATCCGGAGCACCTGACTCTGGCCGCCATACGTGAAATCAATGCCGCTGATCTGATCCTTATTCCCCGAAAAGGAAAAGCAAAGGCTGATTTGGCCATCTTACGCGAAACGCTGTGCAGGGATGTGCTGACTAACCCGAAAACGCGTATCGTGTCGTTTGATATGCCGGTGCGGGATGCTGCCGACCCCGATTATCTGAGGGGTGTTGAGGACTGGCATGACGCCATAGCCGCTGTCTGGACGCGTGAGATTGCTGAGCATCTGCCAAAAGGTGGCCGGGTTGCGCTACTGGTCTGGGGCGACCCGGCTCTGTATGACAGCACGCTCAGAATTGCGGCTCGTCTGCTGCCGCCTGAGCGTATCCGCAGTATTCCCGGCATTATGTCGATTAATGCCCTTACGGCGGCTCATACAATTGCCCTGAATGAAATCGGGGCCGCTTTCATGGTGACGACGGGGCGGCATCTGCGTGAAAAGGGCTGGCCGGACGGCGTTGATACACTCGTTATTCTGCTCGATGGGGAATGTTCTTTTACCCATATCGACCCTGAAGGCGTGCAGATTTACTGGGGGGCGTATGTTGGTATGCCCGAGCAGATTCTCCGTGCCGGTGCATTATCAGACATGGCTGATGAAATTATACACACTCGTGCCAAAGCTCGTAAACAGCATGGCTGGATCATGGATATTTATCTTCTGCGCCGGACTATTATGCCGCATGGTGGAAAGGCTGCTCCATAAAACGGGAACGGTGCCTAGTTTTGTTTCCTTTTTATGAAAAAGCAGTAGAAATTTAAAAAGCAAAATACCTTTCGCAGAAAAATGCTAAGCTCTGGTGAGGTATTTTTATGAAAGGATTATCATGCCCACCGTAAGAACAGTATTTCTACCTTATTGCATAGAAATTAATGATGATGGCACGTTCCATATCCTAAACAGGTATTATGCGCCGATTGGGTTACAGAAGCGCGGGCATGTCAGTAAATACAAGATAGAAGGTCTGACGGAAAACAACCTGATTTCCATGGGGCTGGTTCGATCCAACTCGGAACATCATGTGTATTTCTTTTACGCGGACTGCACGACGCCCACGACATCTCCTGAAAACTGGAAGCGTTATTCCGAAATCATGGAAGAATTTGCAAAATACGAAATTCTGGATGTCATAGAACACTAGCGCAAAAAACATGGGCCGCAGACGTTCAGTGCGTCTGCGGCCCATATCTATTCATGCAGGCTGTTTTTTTTCAGCTCTGCGTTTCCAGTTCAGGGTTGAGGCGATAACCGCCGCCTTCCGTCACCAGCAGCGAGGCATGAGCCGGATCGGGTTCGATTTTCTGGCGCAGACGGTAGATATGCGTCTCAAGCGTATGGGTGGTTACGGCGGCGTTGTAGCCCCAAACCTCGTTCAGTAGAACCTGACGCGGCACGGGACGTGTGCCCGCACGGTACAGAAACTTGAGAATGGCGGTTTCTTTTTCCGTCAGGCGGATACGACGGTTCTTGACCGTATCCTGCAAAAGCTTGGCGGAGGGCCTGAACGTATAAGGCCCGATCGAGAAAACTGCGTCTTCACTGTTTTCGAACAGCCTGAGCTGGGCGCGCAGGCGTGCCAGCAGTTCGGCAATACGGAAAGGCTTGGCCACGTAATCATTCGCGCCAGCATCCAGACCACGGACAATATCTGCCTCATCGTCAGAGCCGGTCAGCATGATCACCGGCATACGCAGGCCTTCCTTGCGGATTTCTGCGCAGAAATCTCGGCCATCTCCGTCAGGCAGGCTGACATCGAGCAGCAGCGCATCGCACCGTGCATCAGGGCCTTTTATTTTTTCGCGCGCTTCCGCCAGTGTTGCGGCTTCAATAACCTGAAATTCACCGTCAAGCTGCAACTGTTCCGACAATGTTTTGCGGATAACCTGATCATCATCAACAACCAAAATGGGGCGCGCACCCGTCATGGGGTCCATCTCCTTGTCTCAAGCCTACATCGCGGCTGTCTGACATATTCTACGTTCAATATCCGAATCGCTTCGGTTTCTGTTAGTCCGCATGATACGTCAATACCCCCAGAAAGCCATAAACGGGGGCAAGATTGGTAATGATGATACATATCTATGCCGGAGCAGATAGCCTGAGCGATGCACGACTGCATTGCGGAAACAATATCATGAAGGCCTGCATTGGACAAAACGGCATAAGCGAACGTAAGCACGAAGGCGACCTGTGCACCCCAACCGGCGTTTACCCCCTGCGCAGGGTTTTTTACCGCGCAGACCGCATTGCCCGGCCCGTTACCACCCTGCCCCTCTCACCCATAGCGCCAACGGATGGCTGGTGCGATGACCCTACCTCCGCCGATTATAACAGGCTTGTTACCTTGCCCCACCCTGCCCGGCATGAACGTCTGTGGCGGGATGACCATGTTTATGATCTGCTGGTCGTTATCGGGTATAATGATGAACCCGCGCACCCCGGTGCGGGCTCAGCCATTTTCATGCACCTGCAGCGCCCTGACCGGGCACCGACGGAAGGCTGCGTGGCGCTGAGTGAAAGTGACCTGCGCATTGTTCTGGCGGCAAAAGCGCAGGCTATCACCATTCACCCCCGAGGCGTTTAAGCCTGCGGGGTGGCCGCTGTGTCCTGCTCGGGAATGCGTTCCATAACAGCCCCAAAGAAACCATCGGTTTCATCGCGCGCGGGTGTCAGGCTGATCATGCTTTCATGCCGCAGGGCTTCGGGGAGGTCTGGAGCCTCTGATGGCACAAGCCTGAAATCAGGATGCCGGGCCAGAAACGCACTGACCTGATCCGCATTTTCGGCTTTCAGCAGCGAGCAGGTCGCGTAAATCATGCGCCCGCCTGGCCGCACAAGCGCTGCTGCCCTGTCCATGATGCCAGCCTGCTTGACCAGCAACTCGGCCAGATCGGTTTCCGTGGTGCGGAAACGTGCATCGGGGTTACGCCGCCATGTGCCTGTGCCGCTGCACGGCGCATCAACCAGAACCCGGTCAAACGACTTGGCTCGGCGCTTGGCCCATTTGTCCCCCGCACCCAGCAGGTGCCGTTCCACATTATGCACGCCTGCGCGGCGCAGGCGGCGCACAGCTCCGTCAAGCCGGGGCTCGGACACATCGCACGCCACGATATGCCCGCGATTATTCATCATCATCGCCATGGCTAGTGTTTTACCACCAGCTCCGGCACAGTAATCCAGCACCCGCATTTCCGGTCCGGCGGCTGTCATGGCCGCAACAAGCTGGCTGCCTTCGTCCTGTATTTCCACCCGGCCATCACGAAACGGCGCACTGGCCGTAACCGGCAGACGCCCTTCAAGGCGCAGTCCCCAGGGGGAATGCGGTGTCAGTTCCGCATGCAGGCCTTCCCGTGCGAGCGCCTTGCGGGCTTCGGCACGATCTGCGAGCAATGTGTTCACCCGCAGGTCCAGCGGTGCTTCCCCTGAAAGAGCTTTGACTTCGGTCTCAAGAGCCGGGCCAAAGGTTTCCTCCAACCGGGGTAGCAGCCAGTCAGGCAGTTCCAGACGCACCGCGCGTGCCATGTCCGGGTTGTCCAGTGGCTTGTCCTGCATGGCAATAAAGCCATCCCACTCGTGCCGTTCCAGCACGCCGGTGGCGTAACGGCCCTCGGCATACAGGTTGGCTACGGCTGATACGGCCATGCCGTCGAGCACCAGACGTGCCCCGCACAGCAGACGGGCCGAAACCGGCAGGTTCTGCTTTTGCAGCCACCAGCCCAGCCTGCGCCAGCCGCGCATGACATCCCAGACAAGCCCGGATATGGCTCGCCTGTCCCCTCCGCCAATATAGCGTCGTTCCCGAAAAAAACTGTTGGCTACGGCATCCGCTGGTTTACGCGGGGCGGCTTCCATGGCCGCCAGCAGGTCAATGCTGGCGGCGAGCCTGGCGGAAGGTGTCATGTTAGGCTGTCAGTCCTGACGGTAGTTGGGGGCTTCACGCGTGATGGACACGTCGTGCACATGGCTTTCACGCAGGCCCGCTCCGGTAATGCGGCGGAAACGTGCACGGGTTTGCAGGTCGGTGATCTGTCGCGAACCCGTATAGCCCATGCCTGCCTTGAGGCCGCCAACGAGCTGGTGAATGACCGCCGCCATGCTGCCCTTGTAAGGCACGCGCCCTTCAATACCTTCGGGCACGAGCTTGAGGGCATCCTTGACTTCCTGCTGGAAGTAGCGGTCCGCCGAACCACGGGCCATGGCGCCCAGACTGCCCATGCCACGGTAAGACTTGTAGGAGCGGCCCTGATACAGGAACACTTCGCCCGGCGCTTCATCCGTGCCAGCCAGAAGAGAGCCGATCATCACCACATCGGCCCCGGCCCCAATGGCCTTGACCAGATCGCCCGATGTGCGGACACCGCCATCTGCAATGCACGGCACATCGAGTTCGCGGCAGGCCTGAGACGTTTCCAGAACGGCGGAGAACTGCGGCACACCTACACCGGCCACAATGCGTGTGGTGCAGATGGAGCCCGGTCCGATGCCGATTTTCACACAATCCGCGCCGGCTGCAATCAGTGCCTGAGCGGCTTCTGGCGTTGCGACATTACCGGCCACGATCTGCACAGAGGAATCGAACGCCTTGAGGCGTTCCACAGCCTTGAGCACACCTGCCGAATGACCATGCGCCGTATCGACAACAAGCACATCCACCCCGGCCTCAACCAGCAGGCGGGCACGATTGAACCCGTCATCGCCAACACCCGTTGCCGCAGCGCAGCGCAGGCGACCCATGGCGTCCTTGATGGCCAGCGGGTGGGCTACGGCCTTGTCCATGTCCTTGACTGTCATCAGGCCAATGCAGCGGCCTGCATCATCAACAACCAGCAGTTTTTCAATTCTGTGTTTGTGCAGGATCTGGCGGGCGGTGTCGGCATCGACACTGTTGCGCACGGTTACCAGATTATCGCGCGTCATCAGTTCAGACACGCGCTGGTTGAGGTCTACCGCAAAACGCACGTCACGGTTGGTCAGAATGCCAACCAGTCGCTGCGAGCCCGGTTCCACAACCGGCAGGCCGCTAATGCCATGGTGCTGCATGATCGCACGGACTTCGGCCAGTGTCTGGTCAGGGCCGACAGTCACGGGGTTGACCACCATGCCGGATTCAAAACGCTTGACCCGGCGAACCTGCTCCGCCTGTTCTTCAGAGGTCAGGTTTTTGTGAATAACCCCAAGGCCGCCCTGCTGGGCCATGGCGATGGCCATCTGGTCTTCCGTCACGGTGTCCATGGCGGAGGAAATCAGGGGGATATTGAGTTCGATGGAGCGTGTCAGGCGCGTGCGCACCTCGGTCTGTCCGGGCACGACATCGGAAGCGTCGGGTACGACGAGCACATCGTCAAACGCCAGAGCTTCTAGAACACGGCTGTAGGGGGAAGAAGTCATGCAACGGGCACCCTTGCTGAAAAACAACGAGGCAGGCCAACCCGCTGACGAAACAGCGCCGCAGGTCACCCGACCATTGGCGCTTCCTCTTATGACTTTGGCCGCATAAACGCAAGCGTTGTGCGCAGTATTAACTCAGGTTTTTACACCAGTATCCGCAGAACAGGCTGCAAACCACGGAATCATGCGGGCCAGCGCCTCCTGCACCAGTGCGGTAGAGGCCGCGAAACTGAAACGGATGAAGTGCCTGCCCTCTACCGGATCGAAATCGATACCGGGGGCACAGGCTACCCCGGTATCAAGCAGAAGCTGGCGGCAGAAAGCCAGACTGTCATCCGTCAGGTGTCGGATGTCGGCGTAAATATAAAACGCGCCATCGGGTGGAGCGATACGGTTGAGGCCCAGAGCGGGTAAAGCTTCAAGAAACAGGTCACGGTTGCGCCGATAGGTTGCGACATGAGACTGTAGCTCGGCATCGCAGTCAAAGGCGGCCAGCGCGGCATGCTGGCTCAGGGCTGAGGGCGGCAGAAACAGGTTGCCCATGCGGGCCCGTGCTGCGTCCACCATATGCTCAGGCACAACCAGCCAGCCCAGACGCCACGGAGCCATAGAGAAATATTTTGAAAAACTGTTGACCACCAGAGCCTCTGGCGCAAACTCCAGCATGCTCTTGGCTGGTTTGTCGTAACTGAGTCCGTGGTAGATTTCATCGGAAATCAGCACCATACCGCGCTGGTTACAGAGTTCAGCAATGTCGCGTAGCGTGTGAGGCTCCAGAATGGTGCCCGTAGGGTTGGCAGGGCTGGCCACGATTACACCGGCCGGTGCAGGGTCAAGCGCTTTGATGGCCTGCGCTGTCAGCCCAAAGCGTGTTTCTGGCCCACAGGGGATTTCCTGCACCCCGACATGCAGGGCGCGCAGGGTGTTGCGATAGGCCACATAGCCGGGGCGCGCTAGAGCCACGGACTGACCCGGCACAAAACTGCTGGAAATGGCCAGCACCAGCGCGGCCGATGCTCCGCAGGTCAGAATGATTCGTTCTGGCGCAACCGTGACGCGATAATGCTGGGCGTAATGGGCGGCGATACGCTGCCTGAGCGCCTCGCTTTCCCAATACCCCATGGGGTCGGTGTCTAGCACATGATGCGCACGCTCAATGGCGGCCTTCGGCGCAGGCGTGGAAGGCTGGCCGAATTCAAGGTGGATAACGCTGCGCCCCTGTGATTCGAGCTGATGCGCCAGTGCGCTGATGGCAATGGCATGAAACGGATCAATGGCAGGAACAGACATGACCAACCCAAAAAACTGTCAAAGCCTGTTCTTATAAAGAAGATCGGCAGACTGACCAGTATTTTTGAGGGGTTTTCAGTCCGGAAGCTGGCTCAGGAAAGCTCCACCCGAACCGTGCGGCACTCAGCATGACGAATCACGACCGGCCGAGCCAGCGCTTTTCTGCGGCCTGTTACCATCAGGGGTTTTTCCGCCTGTCCGTCCCATACGCGCAGCAGGGTGGAGCGCCACCGCTCGCGCACGGCTTCTCTCCAGCATTCCTGAGATACTGAAACGGTCTGTCCTGAAGCCTGCTGCGCTTTCATGGCCTTGCCTTTCTATTATCTTGTTGCAAGCAAGCGCACTTTACCTACTGCCAGCCCGATCCGGGGTGATAGTTTTATGAAAAGCCCTATGGAACGTTTTTGTCTGCGGAGTTGTCAAAACAGGCGGCTACCTCCATCCTGCTCTTTGCAATGACAGCCTTTAACGTCGGGATTGATGAATACGTCCTCCACCCAGTCCGAACGCCTTGCTGCAACAGGGCCATGGAAAACGGCCCTGAAGGGGCTGGCCCGTGACCATGCGGCCCGGCTTGCAGGGCTTGGCCTATTCCTGATTATTCTGGCTTGCCTTATGGCGCCGCTTTACGCATCGCACATCGCACATACGGACCCGTTTCGTGCCAATGTCGCAGGTAGTATCATGCTGGATGGGCGTGAGGTTGATCTCATGCAACCCAATGACAACCCGCTGCATCTGGGGCTCAGTCCCATAGGCCCCACATGGCAGGCGCGTTACCTGCTGGGTGCGGATAGTCAGGGCCGGGATATTGCAGCGCGCCTGCTCTATGGCGGGCGCAATTCTCTGCTGATTGCCTCGGCCTCTGCGGTGCTCTGTCTAGCGCTGGCTACGGTTATCGGTATTGCTGCCGGGTTTCTGGGGGGCGTGACAGATGCCGTGCTCTCCCGGCTGATGGATATTATGTGGGCTGTGCCCGTTTATCTTTTTGCCATATGCCTTTCCATCGTCACCATCACCACGGGGCTGCATCTGGGGCCGTTTACACTTGAAGGGAACAGCCTTCTTGTGCCTGTCATGATTATTGCGCTGGTTTATGTGCCGTATGCCGCGCGCCCCGTACGTGCGCGGGTCATGAGCCTGAAAACCGCTGAATTTGTTACCGCCGCACGCTGCCTTGGTGTGCCGCGCTGGCGGATTGTGCTGGTGGATATCTTACCCAATATCAGCGACACACTGGTGGTGCTCGCCCCACTTGTGATGGCCATGGCCCTTTTGACGGAAAGTGCCTTGTCGTTTCTGTCTATCGGTGTGCAGGCTCCGGCTTCCTCATGGGGTACCATGATTCAGGATGGTGAGGGCTTGATCTATACGCGCCCGATGGTCGCTATGGCACCGGGGGTGGCTATAGCCTCTGTGGTGTTGTGCCTGAATATTCTGGGGGATTCCTTTCGGGACTGTCTTGACCCCCGTGGCACGCGAGGGGAGCCATAAGCCAGACCATGCTCCGTGCACTCATCTCCCGGCTGGCGCAGACCCTGCTTGTTCTGTTCGGTATTTCGGCCATGGTGTTTGGCGTTTTTTTCGCCACACCGGGCATGGACCCAACGGCCCGTATCGCCGGGCGGGGGGCTTCTCCTCAGGTTATGGAGACAATCCGCAAGGAATATGGTTTCGACCGCTCCCTGCCCGTTCAGTATGGGATCATGATGAAGAAGCTCTTCATCACCCGTGATTTGGCCTCCTATGCCAATCGTGGGGAACGGGTGGTGCCGGAAATTCTTCAGGCGGCTCCGGTCACGGCTTCTCTGGTCTGTGGTGCTGCATTAATCTGGGTTTTGACCTCGCTTCTGGCTGGCACGCTGGCTGCTGCCATGAAGGGGCGCGCGGTTGATCGGGTGATTATGGCACTCGGTATGGTCGGGATTTCCATTCCGGTTTTCTGGTTGGGGGAAGTCATGAACATGCTCACACAAAGCCGCTACCATGACAGGTGGTGGTTTGCGTGGGTGCCCCCACCCGGCTACGTCCCTCTTGTTCAGAGCCCTTCGGGGTGGTTTTTATCCCTTGTCATTCCGTGGTGCGTGCTGGCATTGGCCTTCACGGGCATATATAGCCGCGTTCTGCGGGCGGACCTGATTACCCTTTCGCATGAGGATTTTATCCGAACCGCCCGGGCCAAGGGCCTCTCACCCGCCCGTATCATGCTGCGGCATAGTCTGCGTATGGCGCTGATTGGCTATACGGCATTGTTCGGTATGGATTTTGCCCAGCTTGTCGGTGGTGGTGCGCTCATGACCGAGGTAGTGTTCGGCCTGCCGGGTGTCGGCCATCTGACCTATCAGGCGCTCAGCAATATGGATCTGCCGTTGATTATGGCGACCGTTATGTATTCGGCAGCTTTCGTGGTTATTGCCAATGCGCTGGTGGATATTCTGCACATGGTGCTTGACCCGCGTATCCGCCCAAGTCGTTAGCGACCTACTCCGACGCGGTAAAGTCTGCGCTTAATACACAGCGCCATGAGCCTGCTTTTCCTGTGTGGCGCGGATAACCGTATGAATAAAGGCCAGTTTTGCCCTGACACCCTGTGTCAGCACGAAGGGATAAAAATCCGGCAGGCCCATGGAGCGGTTGAGTGCATTGACCACAGAAGTCAGTGGCACCCATGCGTTGATGATCTCGTCAAACGACATCTGTGTGTAAGGATCGCCCGCATGGACTGACAGTGCTGCCCCGCCTATATCGGCACTGACCGACACATCGTAAGACAGCGCCGTTTCCAGTGTTGAGACAATGTGGAAGTAATGCGCCCATGTCTCGGCGAAATCTTCCCACGGATGCGAGGTGGCGTACAGGCTGACGAAGGATTTTCGCCAGTTATCGGGCTCTACCCGGTGATAATAGGCGGCAAGCGCGGCCTGATAATCCTGACGGTCATCCCCGAATATCGCGCGGCATTCTTCCAGCCAGTCCCCATCGCGGATCAGCAGCCCCCAGTAGTAATGCCCGATTTCGTGCCTGAAATGCCCTAGCAGGGTGCGGTAATATTCGCCCAGTTCAACCCGCATGCCCTCGCGGTAGGCGTCATCCGCCTCCTTGGTGGCAATGGTAATGACGCCGTTTGCATGGCCGGTCATGATTGAGGTGGAATTATCCGGCGGGTCATCCAGAAAATCGAAGGCAAGTCCTGTCTCTGGCCTTTCCTTGCGCGTATGCACAGGTAGGTTCAGGCGCAGGATTGTGTAAAACAGCCTGTGCTTTGCGACTTCCAGCCTGTGCCAGCGCTCCAGATTGCCCGGTCTGTCCAGATTGGGGATGATCCTGTTGAACTGGCAGGCAAAACAGAAAACCGTATCGGATACGTTTGCGGGTAACAGCCAGTTACAGACATTAGGGGCGTGATTGATGCAGAAATGCCGCTCAATGGGTTGGCCATCCACGGCAGCGGCCTGCCTATCTAGCGGAAGCCACCCACCATTCGGGCCGGGTTGCAGTGCAGAGAGCCGGGCAGTTTCCTGCACAAAGCCAAGTGTGGCACCACAACGTTCGCAGGCTGTATTTTCAAAAAACAGCAACTGCCCGCAGGACTGGCAGGAAAATTTTTTCATGAAAACAGACGCTGCACCTGCATGGAGACATCAAAACAGGATTCACATCGATCCAGCAGGCCAGAAATAGGGGCGGCTCCTTCAGGCTCAGCGGCTACGGCAAGGGGGATATGCCCTTCCCCTGCCAGCCTGCCGGAAGTCGTATCAAACCCAAGCCATCCATGGCCCGGTAAAAGAATTTGTGCCCAGGCATGCAGGTCTCCGTTCAGGACTTCCTCCTCTCCCGGCCCATACAGGCTTTGCACCAGATACCCCGAAACAAAGCGGGCCGTGTATCCCATATGTCGCGCCAGCAGCACCATAAGCCACGCACTATCGCGGCAGGAGCCGCAGTTTCTGGCCAGAACATCCTCTGCTGAAAGCACGCCCGGCTCCATACGGCGTTCATAACGCACGCGCCGGGCAATCGCTTCATTGAGGCGGATAAACTTCTGGGCAGGATCATCAGGTAACCCGGCGAGCAATCCGTTGATGAAGCTTGTCGCTTCCTCACCCAGCTCTGGCTGGTGTCTGCAGGCCGGGTCATCACCCTGTTGGGCGGGAACTTCTTCGCTGGTCAGGCGTAAGGGGTCATAGGCTGTCATGTCAGCCACGAGGCTGACCTCGACATTGAAATGGGTTACTTTTTCTTTGAAGTGGATACTCGCTGTTTCGTTGCCGTTGTTATCCTGCCCCCAGCCGAGTATCCCCCCGGCAGGCTCGACCTTGAGCGTATAAGAAAGCACAGGGGTGCGGCAGTCCTTCATCGGGCGCAAGCGGACGGTCTGCGGCCCCATGGTAACCGGCCTGTCGTAACGGTAACACGTCCGGTGTACCAGCGTAATCTGGGAACTCATCAGAAAGCGGCCTATTCTTTCGCCTCGTATGGCGGCCCGGCCCTAGGGCCCGCCGGTCATGAACCATTGATTTCAAGCACAAAACCATATCAGCATCAAAAGCGCGCGCAAGCGTTACTGAACGTCGGACAAATAAAAAAAGTCTTTTGTTTTTTCCTCTTGGCAAAGGCGGGAATTCCTGCTCCCGTCAGTAACAGATCGCAACAATCTGGCGTGGCCCTTTTCCTGATCCGGGCACCCGACGCCAGACCGTTCACACGGGAGGCCTCATGAGTAGTGCCAAGCCGCATACTCTGTCCGAAACAACCCCAGCCGGCCTGCTGGATGGATATCAGGTTCCCGAGTTCTTCTGCGAACTCATGAACCGTAAAGGCCCCATGCCAGAGGCTCTTAACCGTGTGCGTAGCAGGCTTGCAGCCATGGACGTGGCGGAACTGCGCAAACGTACGGCCTCGGCCGAGGCTCAGCTTTACAGCATGGGCATAACCTTTACCGTTTATTCCAACCGCGAGGCCATAGACCGTATCCTGCCGTTTGATGCCATCCCGCGTATCATGACAGCGCAGGAATGGTCACATATCGAACGTGGCGTCCAGCAGCGCATTCAGGCACTTAATCTCTTCCTGCATGACATCTATCATGACCGGAAAGTCATTCAGGATGGCATTATCCCCGCCGAACTGGTGCTGAACAACCCGAATTACTGCGAGGCCATGGTGGGCTTCAAGGTACCTGGCGGTGTTTATGTTCATGTCAACGGAACCGATCTCATTAGGGATATGGACGGGCGCTTTCTTATTCTTGAAGACAATGCCCGCACGCCCTCCGGCGTTTCCTATGTTATTGAAAACCGCCACATGATGCTTCGGCTCATGCCGGACCTGGCATCCGGCCTGCCTGTCCGCTCGGTTGAGGAATACGGCCCCCGCCTGCACCAGACCCTGTGTGAAGTCGCACCCGAAGGGGTGATGAACCCGCAGGTAGTGCTGCTTTCCCCCGGTATCTACAATTCCGCCTATTTCGAACATGTTTTCCTTTCGCGCGAGATGGGCGTGCCCCTTGTTGAAGGGCGAGACCTGTTTGTGGAAAACCACAGGGTGTACATGCGAACCACTATGGGGCCCAAACCGGTTCATTCCATTTACCGTCGCCTCAATGATGAATTTCTTGATCCCCTTGCCTTTAACCCGGACAGCCTGCTGGGGGTGCCGGGGCTGATCGATGCCTACCGGCGTGGCAACGTGACACTAGCTAATGCCCTTGGCACCGGCGTTGCGGACGACAAGGCGGTTTATGCCTACATGCCGCGCATCATCCGTTATTATCTGGGCGAAGAGCCTATTTTGGACAGTGTTGAAACCCATATCTGTGCGGAAGAGGAAGGTCTGGCCTATACGCTGACCAATCTCGACAAGCTGGTTGTCAAACCGGTTGGGGAATCAGGTGGGTATGGTCTGTTGATCGGCCCGCAGGCCAGCAAGGCAGAACTGGATGAATTCCGCCAGAAACTGCAGAAGGACCCATCTAATTATATCAGCCAGCCGGTTATCGGCCTGTCCGTAACCCCCACCCTCTGCCCTGATGGTGTGGAAGCCCGCCATGTCGACCTGCGACCCTTCGCCCTGACAGGGCGATCGGTCTGGGTTCTGCCCGGTGGGTTGTCACGCGTGGCCCTGCGCAAGGGCTCGCTTGTCGTCAACTCTTCTCAGGGTGGTGGGTCAAAAGATACATGGGTCATGGCATCATGATGGAACTGGCGCATTTTCCCCTTCTGTCGCGTTATGCGGAATGCATGATGTGGCTCGCCCGCTACATGGAGCGGATGGAAAATCTGGCCCGACTGCTGGAGGTGACTGAAACCTTCGTGCGGGATGCCGAGGGGCAGACAGCGTGGGATTCCATCGTCAGCATCAATTCGGATGAAAACCTGTTCAGCCGTCTTCACCCGGATGGTACCAGTGCGGATGCCGTGCCCTTTTACGTGACGGAAATCGGAAACCCCGGCTCAATCCGTTCCATGGCACATGCCATCCGTGAAAATGCCCGCGCTGTTCGCCCTCTGGTTTCCACTGAGTTATGGACGCACCTCAACGTCTTTACCCGCTGGCTGCTGGAACTGGACGAAACATCCGTGCAAACCAGCAGCCTTTCGGGTCTGTGTGGGCGCATACGGCAGGAATGCCAGACCCATTACGGCATTGCGGAAGGCACGCTTTACCGCGATCAGGCGTGGCTATTCTACCGGCTTGGTAAGCATCTGGAAGGTTGTGACCAGATTACACGTTTGGTGGACATCCGCTACCACATGCTGCTGCCACAGGGTGAAGTGCCGGGTTCAGCCATTGATATTACGCAGTGGACATCCGTGTTGCGCTCTGCCGCAGCGCATCACTCCTTCCGACGCCTGCGGCCAGTAACGGTTACGCCGGCGAATATCGTTGGCTTTCTGCTCAAGAACGAGGGCTTTCCCCGGTCCCTGTCTTCCAACCTGCGGCAGATTGATGATGTGTTGAGCTTGCTGGCTAATCATGCCGGACTGTATGGGTTATGCGCTCCGTTGCAGGAATGCTTGGACGAACTGCGCACCACGCTGAGCGACCAGACAGCCGGAGATATCATCCTGCGAGGCCTGCATGATTACATGAGCTGGATTCAGACCCGGCTGGCCAGTACGCAAAACGCCATTGCTGATACCTTCTGGCCCAGTGTCCCAACCGCGGTCACTCAGGTGGCGCTACAGGTTCAGGAATAACCTTTTTCCCAAACCATTTCTGAGCGGTTCAACGACAAAATGCCCCGGTCTTTCGGCCGGGGCATTTTGCATGAGCTATGTAAAAGTCTGATGTCAGCCAGAAACCTTCTACAAAAAATTGATACCACAAAGTAAATATTATTCAAATAAAAACTTTAAGGTTATCAGTATAAAGTTACCGGCATAGCGTTATGGAAAAAGTTTCCTGCAAACCGCCCATGCGGTAAGGTAGAATGTCAGGTAAAGAAATGGAATAAAAAGGATAATACCTTCAAGATCTCCCAACATGTCACACCTCCCCTTCTGGAGTATTGTCAGTCTGGGAATCAAACAGGATGGCTCCTGCCCCGGCTATCAGAACGATCATGACCGTTCCGACAACCCACGCAAAATACCACGGCCCCTGATCTCCGACGAAAACCGCAAACAGCAGTGCCACGACAAGAACCAGACCCAGACCTGCAATCCGTAAAAGCGTCGTCATTGCGGTTCCTCCTTCAGTAACTATGCGTGTCATTGACAATGGTTTCCGTGCGTACCTTGCCCCCCATGATGTAGTAACACCACGCGGTATAGGACAGGATAAGAGGCACGAAGATCAGCGCTACAACCAGCATGCAGGTAAGCCCGTACTGGCTGGCCGAACTGTTCCAGATTGTCAGGCTCTGGTCTGGGTTGGTGGTGGACGGCATAAAGAACGGAAACATGGCTCCAGCCACGGTGCCGATTGTGCCAATCCATGAACCAAGGCCCGTCCACCATGCCAGATACGGCCGGTTGGCCCGCACGCAGGCAGCCCCCGCCAGCATGGAGAAAATCCCCAGCACAGGCAGCAGCCACAGCACAGGGTGGGCCGCATAGTTATGCAACCACGCTCCGGCTTCCATACTCACATGCTGCCCACGCATCGGGTTGGAGGGCATGCCGGGCTGGCCTTCCAGCAGAACAAACCCCCGCAGGCTCCGCACCCATACGCCACCGACTACAAACAGTGCCACCGCTATTAATGCGCCTGTCTGGGCATAACGCCGGGCACGGGCATAGATCGGGTTTTCAGAGCGCATCATCAGCATGACACCGCCCTGAAAAACGCTCAGGCTTACCGCCATCAGGCCGCATAGAATGGCAAAGGGGTTAAGCAGGTAGCTGAAAAAGGAGCTGTCCTGAAAATACTGCCCGCTCCATGCAAAGTGATAGCCGACACCTTGAAGGATGTTACCGAACGCCGCGCCATATACGAACATGGGCAGAAAACCGGAAACCAGAAAAGCCCAGTCCCAGCTCGCGCGCCATAGCCGCGCATCAACCTTGGAGCGGTATTCGAAAGCCACAGGGCGCAGGATCATGCTGAACAACAGCAGGATCATTACCACATAAAACACGGAAAAGGATGTGGCGTAGAGCGTTGGAAAGGCAGCAAAAATCGCGCCACCACCCAGAATGAACCACACCTGATTGCCGTCCCAATGCGGACCGATGATGTTGAGCGCGGTGCGGCGTTCGGCATCATTACGCCCGACAAAACGCAGGAGCGTTCCAACCCCCATATCCATGCCGACCATAAGCCCAAGCCCGATCAGCAGGATGCACAGCAGGCCAGCCCAGATGAGTTTGAGAACTGTATAAATATCCATGATACTTCTTCTTTCCCCAACCATGCGGCGGATTGAAGGTTCCGCCGCGCGTGTTGCTGCTCCCGCTTAATGCGCGATAACCGAGAGCGAGGGTGTGCTGCTTTCCGGGTCATGCGCGCCATGACTTTCCGGGCCAAGCCGTGCGAACTTGAACATCAGGTAAAGTTCCGCCGCGATGAAAATGCTGTAGAGCACGGTAAAACCGGCCAGAGAGAACAGCATGTAGCCCACGCCATGCGACGAAGCGGACATGAAGGTCGGCAGTTTTTCAAACACGGTCCATGGCTGGCGGCCTGCTTCAGCCGTAATCCAGCCGAATTCGGTTGCAAGCACCGGTAGGGGAATGGACCACAGGCACAGCTTGAGAAACAGGGGGTAGCGTTCGAGTTGTTTCTTCAGGCTCAGATAGGCCGCCACTGCAAAGATCACAAAGAAATACAGCGACAGGAATACCATGATCCGGAAGGCCCAGAACGTTACGAAAACGTTGGGCAGGATATCGGGCTTAGTCTGTTCCACCACGCGGTGCAGCTCTTCGGCTGACATGCCCGAAACATCCTGATTGGGTGCATGGCGGGTTGCCAGAAAACCATAACCCATGTCGCTTTCATGCGCCTGAAATTCAGCCAGATCCTCGGCCAGATGGCTTTCACCATAGCGTTTGAGGGCAGCAACGGCTGTAATCCCGGATTCAATGCGGGGGCCTGCCTGCTCTTGCAGTTCACGCATGCCGGTAATGGGCGTGTTGAAACTATGGGTGATCAGCGGAGTAAGAACGTAAGGCACCCCAATTTCGAAATAGCTTTCCTGCTTGGCGTCATCCGGCAGGGCAGCAAGTATCCAAGGCTCATATGGCGGCTTGCTAGTGTGCCATAGCCCTTCGATAGCCGCGATTTTCGTGGGCTGATGTTCATAATCCATCCGGCCCAGAACATCGCCAAGGGTAATGACTGCTACCGTGGAGATAATGCCGAAAATGGCCGCCATGCGGAAAGAGCGCGCGGCAAACTGCCTGTGCTCACGCCGCAGCAGGTAAAAGGCGCTGATTCCCATGACAAAAAGCGACGCCGTGACATAGCCCGCAACCGATGTGTGCACGAACTTGGCCTGAGAGTCCGGGTTGAACACGACCCGCACGAAACTGTCGAAAGTCATCCGCATGGTTTCGGGGTCAAAATGCGCGCCGTCTGGCACATTCATGCTGGCATTGGCCACCAGGATCCACAAGGCCGACAGGTTGGAACCCAGTGCCACAAGATAGGTCACAGCCAGATGCGCCTGACGGCTCAGCCTGTCCCACCCGAAGAACATGATCCCCACGAAGGTGGATTCCATGAAGAAAGCCATCAGGCCTTCGATTGCCAGAGGGGTGCCGAACATGTCACCAAAAAAGCGCGAATACATAGACCAGTTGGTGCCGAACTCGAACTCCATGGTTAGGCCAGTGGCCACACCCAGAGCAAAGTTGATACCAAATAGTTTGCCCCAGAACATGACCATGTCTTTGTAAATCTGCTTGCCGGTGACGACATAGACCGTCTCCATCGCGGCTAGCATGAAGGTCAGCCCCAGTGTCAGAGGTACAAACATGAAGTGGTAGAGAGCCGTAAGCGCAAACTGGAAGCGCGAAAGGTCAACCACGGAGGGGTTTATCAAATCCATTTTTCAAGACCTTGTAATACGAGAAAACCTGTTTTTCTTTCTTTCAGTTTTTCATGTCTTTTCCCCTTCTGGCCACAATCGCCCTCCTTCAAGGCGCACGACCCTGTCCATGAAAGGCAGTACGCCAGCCCTGTGGCTGATACACAGGATGGTTGTCCGGGGGCACGCGGCCAGTAGGGCCTGCATCAGGGCCTGCTCCGTGGCTTCATCCAGCCCTTCGGTCGGTTCATCCAGAACCAGCCAGGGTGTGCGGCGCAGTACGGCTTGCGCAACACAGAGCCTGCGCGCCTGTCCGCCAGACAGCCTCAGCCCTTCATTGCCCACGAGCGTGTCCAGCCCCTGCGGTAATGCGGCGACAAAAGCCGTAAGCTGCGCCACGTTCAGGGCCTCGTTGATATCCGCTTCGCTTGCCTGCGGTGCGGCCAGCAGCAGGTTGTCCCGCAGTGTGGCTGTAAATAGGTGGAAATCCTGCGAGGCGACACTTATCAGTGCGGACAGGGTTTCTGCATCGGTTGTGCTGATATCCACACCACCGAACACGATACTGCCGCTCTGCACCGGCCAGAAATTGAACAACAGGGAAACAAGACTGCTCTTGCCAGCCCCTGACGGGCCGATAATTGCGAGTTTTTCTCCCTGTCTGACCGTAAGGGAAGCGTGATCGAGAACATAAGCGCCCGTATGCGGATAACTGAAGCATAGGTCGCGTATTTCCAGATCATACGGAGCGGCTGGCACTGCGGGAGAGAGGCTGTGTGTGGTATTGCTTTCCCCGCCGCAAGCTGTGAGGCGGGTTGCTCCCAACTGGGTGCGGGCAGAGGCCACACAGGCACCCGGCAGTGCCGAGACAACATCGAAGGCCGCCAGTGTTCCCAGAACCAGCATGGGCACTTCAGGCCCGGCAAGCTGCCCGGCCTGAAAAGCCTGCACGGCAATACCCAGAACAGCTACAACCGTGCAGAACATCACGAGCGTTACCAGACTGCCCGCCATCCCTTCCCGCGCGGCAATATGCCGGTGGGCGCGTGTCAGGGCTGTCTGGCATGTGGTCAGTTTTGCAACCTGACGAGGCATTGCGCCGAGCACCAGCCACTCGCCCAGCCCATGCAGGGTATCGGCCAGTTCGGCCTGCAACGCGCTGTTGCTTTCAACCGAGCGCTGCATCAACCCATACACGGGGCGGGCGAGCAAAGCCCACACGGCCATGGCTGCCAGAATGAGGCCAATACCCAAGGCTGTTGCGGCTTTGGGCAGGAGGCACAGGAAAATACCCGTAAAAAACATGCCACATAACAGCGCCCGCCAGCAGGGGACTGCGACATCCGTATACCAGCCTGCCACTTTGTCCGTATCGCTGACAAAGCGGTTCAGCACATCCCCACCGCGCACAGAGACGAGCCCGGCTGGAGCCATAGGTGCCAGACGGGCATAAAGCCAGCTACGCAGCCCGCCTGTCAGCCGCAGGGCGGTATCGTGTGTGCTGACTTTCTCCAGATAGCGGGCCAGAATGCGGATGGTCGCAAAAAACCGCACAGCGGTTGCTGGGAGCAGAATATTGAAACTCTGCGCAGCAATAGCTCCAGCCAACCCGGCAGTGGCTGCACCGGCCAGAAGCCAGCCAGACAGGGTCAGTAGCCCGAAATTGGCCACGGCTCCGGTGCAGGCCAGCACGACACCAAGCCGCATATGCCACCGTACTGGCCTGAACACTGGCAACCCCATGCCGCCGGGCATAAGCAGTGCCAGTATTCCCGAACCGGCGCGGGACACTCTACCGATAGTGTTGGCGTTTTTCATACCGGACAGGCCTCCTGTGCGCAGGACGACAGAACATGGTGGCGTTCTGGCATGGTGCGCTGTGTGACCTGTCCGTGTGCGATATCCAGCACCTGACTGGCACAGGCCACGAGTTCTGCCTTATGGGTGGCGGCAATCACGATCCGCCCGGGCACGCATTGCTGTATGGCGCGTGTAATGCGCCGGGCACTGAGCGGGTCCAGATCGGCCGTAGGCTCATCAAGCACCAGCACATCGGGTTGGCACAACAGGGCGCGGGCCAGCGCCAGACGTCGTGCCTGCCCCTTGGACAAACGGCAGCCGCGCTCGCCTACAAGGGTTGCAAACCCTTGTGGCATGGCTTCGATAAACTCCAGAGCATCTGCCATAAGTGCGGCAGCACGCAGGGCCTCGGGTGAGGCATCCGCCTGCCCTATCCGTAGGTTGTCCGCCACGGAACCATAAACAAGCTGCGGCCTTTGCGGCACATAAGCCATGCGTATGCTGCCGCGTGGCATGCTCTGGCCATGAGCATCCAGCGCACGCATATTCCCTGCCATGGGTGGGAGCAGACCGAGAATGACGGAGAGCAGCGTGCTTTTGCCGGCCCCGCTGGCACCGGACAGAACACTCAACTGGCCATGGCTGAACGTGCAGCTTACATCCCGCAGGACGATGTCGGTCGTGTCATATGCGGCGCTGACATGCGCACACACAAGGGTTGCAACCTGACTGTCGGGTTCATGGTTTGTGGGGCATTCCACCCTTTGAGCCAGTTCAGGCAAAGCCTGCACACGGGCAATCTGCTCAAGGGCTGCCATGGCGTTCTGCCGGGCATGATAGCTGGCAGAGAAATTACGCAGCGGTGCGAAATATTCCGGTGCCAGCAACAGCACAAGAAAGGCACTGCGAAACTCCACCGTGCCCGCCAGCAGGCGGCTACCGAACACAACCGCAACCAGCGCAATGGACAGAGAGGCAAAAAATTCCAGCGAGGCCGATGTCAGAAAAGCGATTTTCATGACCGACAACGTGGCGCGCCGGTGGGCATCCGCCAGTTCGCCTATTCTCTCAAGGCTTCCCGCAGTCCGCCCGAACAGTCGTAGGGCTTTAAGGCCCCGCAGCGCATCAAGAAAACTGCCTGCCAGCGTGCTCAGGTGGCCCCACTGCCGATCCATGGCTTTTTGAGCGCTGTAACCGACAAAGACCATGCATACCGGCACCAGAGGCCCCGTGCAGGCCAGAATGACAAAGCTCCAGCCATCCACACCGCATACGACCGCCAGAATGAGCAGCGGCAGAACGACCATCATGGCGGCGCTGGGCACATAACGGGCAAAAAAGGGCTCAAGCGCCTCCACGCCGTCATCCATTACGGTTAGAATTTGTCCCGCAGGCAAGCGCAAACTGGCTACAGGCCCGGCCTTGGTCAGATGCTGCAGTAATGTGGTGCGCATGGACGCCACAACCTGCAACCCGGCTTCAGTACCCGCCATGTCGGATGCAAACCGGGCGCTCACACACCCGAACAGACACGCGATGAACAGCCCCAGTAGGCCGCGCTCGGCCCAAAGAGTCCGGGCGTGGAAAACCGTATCATCCACTACATGGGCCAGCACTACAAACTGCCCCACCAGACAGGCCGCCGACACAGCGCCACACGCCACGGACAAAGCCAGCCAGCCGCGCGCTGTGCGTGCCAGCGTCGCTATCTGCCCCCTGCCCTCGTGTGTGTTTGCTGCGGTATTCATAGTTACATTTCTAATGTAAGTGTTAATTTACGGAATTAACTTAAGTGTTAAAACATTCGGGGGTCAAGCAAAATTCAGCCCAGAGCAGACCGAACCCTCTCCCCCGCATCCCGGCATCAGGCTATGCTGCGCCTTAATTTTTCATGTCCGTTTGTTGAAAGGCCGCTTAATGCCCAGACCTGTTGCCGCAATGACACGTCGTCAGGCTTTGGCGACCATGGCCGCATGCGCCGCAATACCCGCCATCGGGCATGCCGCAGCTAGAGAAACGCCTGTCAGAATCGTCACTGTTCTGCCTGTTAAACCGCCAGAGCTGACGGAGTTCCTGCCGGTCATGAAGGAAAATGCACGTGTTGCACGCGCGCATCCCGGCAATCAGGCTTTCAGCGTTTTTATGGATACCGAAAGCCCCGCCACGCTGTATCTATTCGAAAGCTGGGACAGTCTGCCCGACCTGGCTGATTTCATGAAAACCGATACCCAGCAGGCGCTGGCAACCCTTGAGCAAAGCACGCTCTCAGGCGAAGCGCTCAGCCTCCACCTGTCAGATGTACCTGACACCCCAGCGTATAATGGCAGCCCGCTTGAAACGACCGAGGATGCCCAGACCCTTGTGGTCAGGTTTCAGGTCCGCCCGCAGGAGCGCGCGGCTTTTATTGCCGCTTTCCATGATGTCATTCCCATCGTGCGGGCTGATCGGCACACCGAAGCGTACGACCTTTTCCATGTTGGTGGTCGACCGGATAATTTCATTCTTCTGGGGCGCTGGCATGATGCAGCTGCTTATGAAAAATACCAGCGCCAGCCCAGTATCAGAAAACTGCGTCAGATCTTGCCAGCCATGCTCAAACGCGCCTCCGAACGCCATGAACTGCACGATGTCACGATTTAGCTAAGCCCCCGCGGATACGGCAGGCACGAGAATGTGTGCATAAAGCTGTTGCGGTACGCCTGACCCTGTTATACTCAAACTGAGCAATATGGTCAGACAAGGATCACCGTGGTGACAACACTCCTTTCCGACAGCCGCGATGCTCTGTACAGGCCGGTTTCGCGTATTATGCGACGGGATCAGTGGGAGCAGCTTTATGCTGAGGATATTGAGGTCATTCAGCGCCTCAAAAAGCAGCATAACGCCGTCATTCTCGCGCATAATTACCAGACCCCGGAAATCTTCCATTGCGTTGCTGATATTCGTGGCGACAGTCTGGCGCTGGCTCGTGCCGCGCAGGATGTTCAGGCGGATATCATTGTCATTGCCGGGGTGCATTTCATGGCGGAAACCGCCAAGCTGCTGAACCCGGATAAAACCGTGCTGATTCCTGATGCCGCCGCCGGGTGCTCTCTTGCGGAAGGTATTACGGAAGCCGATGTGCTGGCACTCAAACAGGCAAACCCCGGTGTGCCGGTTGTTACCTATGTAAACAGTTCCGCTGCCGTTAAAGCGCAGAGTGATGTCTGCTGCACATCCGGCAATGCCCGTAAGGTGGTGGAAAGCCTCGGTGTGCCGCGCGTGATCATGATCCCTGACGAGTTTCTGGCCCGGAATATCGAGGCTGAAACAGGGATTGAGATGATTACATGGCCAGCCCATTGCGAGGTACATGAGCGCTTTACCCCGCAGGAAATCCGGCAGTACCGCAGGCTGCATCCCGGTGTTACGGTCATGGCGCACCCGGAGTGCCCGCCCCCGGTGCTGGCTGAGGCGGATTGCGCAGGGTCCACCGCCCAGATGTCACAATACATCAGGGAGCATAGTCCCGAAAAAATCCTGCTGGTGACGGAATGCTCCATGAGTGACAATCTTTCGGTCGAGTTTCCTGAAACCGAATTTGTGCGGCCGTGCAATCTATGCGCTCACATGAAGCGCATCACCCTGCCCACCATCCGCCGTGCCCTTGAAACCATGCAGACACAGGTGAACATTCCACAGGACATCGCGGCGAATGCCCGGCGGGCTGTGGAGCGGATGCTCGCAGTCTGACACGTTCACTGAAACGGATAACCTGCCATGTTTCTTCCTCCGCTTCCCTTGCCATTATGGGAGGGTGTGATCCGCACGGCCTTGCTGGAAGATCTGGGCACGGCGGGTGATGTCACCACGCAGGCCTTACTGCAACCGGGTCAAAAGCTGAAAGCAACATTCCGGGCGCGCGAGCATGGTGTGCTGGCAGGGCTGGAAGGAGCGAGGCTGGCTTTTGCCCTGCTGGACCCGCACAGCAGCTTTATTCCTCACATGCAGGATGGCGCGGCCATAAAACCGGGCGATGTGTTGGCGACAGTGAATGCCGGGGCCGAAACCGTGCTGGCTGGCGAGCGTACTGCCCTTAACCTGCTTTCGCATCTGAGTGGCATTGCCAGCATTACCAGTCAGGTCGTGACCGCTATCGCCGCAACGAAAGCACGGGTGTGCTGCACACGTAAAACCCTGCCGGGGTTACGGGCCGTGCAGAAATATGCCGTGCGGGCTGGGGGTGGTTCCAACCACCGTTTCAGGCTGGATGACGCCATCCTTATCAAGGACAATCATCTGGCGCTCGCCGGTGGGGATGTCGTCCATGCCTTGCGGGCCGCTCGCGCGCATGCGGGGCATCTGGTCAGTATAGAGCTGGAAGTGGATACACTGGAGCAGCTTGAAGCGGCACTGACTTGCAATGTGGCCGATGCCTATCTACTGGACAATATGCCGCCAGAGACACTCCGCACGGCTGTCAGCATGATTGGGGGGCGTGCCATTGCTGAAGCCTCGGGCGGAATTACGCCCGCCAATGCGCCGGAAATTGCGGATACAGGCGTTGATATCCTGTCTCTGGGGTGGCTGACGCATAGTGTGAAGGCGCTCGATATCGGTCTGGATATAGACTGAACTTTTCCTGTTTTTGCGCTTGCATATGCTCCGCTGGCTGCTACACGAACCTTTGATCGGTATCGGTGAGGGGAAAACGCATTCATATGCAGGCTCCGGCCCTTTGCGAGACGGAACTGGTGGCCGTTCTGGTGTGTCTGGAACGGGGTGCCCCCCATGTCTTTACGCTCAATAATGGCGCTATTCTGCCCTCTGGCCCGCTCATGCCGGGTCAGTTATCGCTCCAGAAAAGTTTGCGAGAATGGGTACGCCAGCAAACCGGTATCCAGCCCGGTCATACGGAGCAGCTATACACTTTTGCTGACACCCATTTGGGCGATGGGCGCCGCCGGGTGCGGATTTCCTATATGACCTGCCTGCCCCCTACGGCTGAAAGGCTGGAGGGGGATCACCTCCCACACACAGCCGTGCTGCTTGATATAGAGGCTCAACCAGCGGACCCACTGGTGTCATTTTATACCTATTTCCCGTGGGAAGACCGCAGAAACCCAGCTCATGCCGCGCTGATTGCTCCCCTTCTGGAGGGGCTGAAGCGCTGGGCTGCTCAGGACCCTGCCCGGCAGCAGCGCTGCGCCATAACATTCGGGCTTGCGGGCTACGCATGGAATGATGAACTGGCCCTCTCTCGCTACGAACTCTTGTGGGAGGTTGGCCTGATACCAGAATCCTGCACGCAGGCTGAGCCAGCACAGGATACCGGGCTTTCCATGCAGCATGACTACCGGCATGTTTTGGCAACCGCCCTCTCACGCATCCGCGCCAAAATCCGCTATACATCGATCGTGTTTGATCTTCTGCCGCGGTATTTTACGTTGCTGCATTTGCAACAGGCCATGGAGGCGCTGGCAGGCCGCCCCATGCACAAACAGAACTTCAGGCGTCTGGTTCTCCAGCAGGGATTGCTGGAAGAAACCGAACAGATGGATTTTTCTGGTCCCGGTCGCCCCGCGCGCTTGTATGCGGCAGATAATCAGGGGCAGGATAACTGCTATCTTGCCGGAGCCAAAAGCCCCTTGCCGGATCTTGTCTGGTAGACTGAACGCGCCAGCAAGACGTTACGGCAGCGGCCCTGTCTGAAACAGCGATACGCGCAGTCCACCATGGGGCACTGGCGCACGCATGGGCAGAAATGGCAGCCCGGTTTCCCGTGCAAGGTCAGGTGCTGCGGTAACAAAAGCTGCACGCCAGCCGCTGAACCGTTCGCGCAAAACCTGTCCGAAAGCCCGATAAAGTGGCACAAGGCTGCGTGGGTCTCCCAGTCTGGTGCCATAGGGTGGGTTGCAGATCACCAGCCCTTTGGGCCCTTCGGGGGGCGAGAGTGCGCTGATTGGCGCGGTTTCAAACGTGACATAAGGCTCCACCCCTGCCCGCGTGGCATTGGCCATGCTCATGGCAGCGGCCCCGGCATCGCGGTCGCTGCCATAAAACCGGACGGACGGCACGCGCTGGCTGTTAACGCTGCGCATGCGTTCCCATGCCTGTACATCGAACGTGGCAAGCTCTTCAAACGCGAAATGCCGCCCACGGCCCGGATTAAGCCGGGCAGCGATTTCAGCGGCCTCAATGATAAACGTGCCTGAACCGCACATGGGATCGACGACCGGTTCTGTTCCATCATAACCGCACTGGCGCAGGAAAAGGGCTGCCATAGTTTCGCGCAGGGGCGCGCGGTTCACGGCCTGCTTGTAACCGCGCCGGTGGAGCAACTCCCCCGATGTGTCGATGCTCAGGGTGCATTCGTCCCGCTCAATGCGGGCACGGATAACCAGTGTGGCATCTGGCTGGCAGGGGGCGCCCAGTGTGTCGGTTATGGCGCGACTGATCCGCTCGGCGGCAGCGCCCGCATGGTAGATGCGTGATGCAGCGCAATGGGCCTCAACACGAAAGGGTATCTCTGGCCGCAGCAGGGATGCCCATGGGGTGCGCCGGGCCAGATGGTCAAGCTGGGCAAGATGCACAACCCGGAACGTATCGATACGCGCCAGAACGCGGCTTGCGCCCCGCACCCACAGATTGGCCCGCCAGACTTCCGGCCAGCCACCGCGCAATACAACACCCCCCGGCACGGGTCTGGGGCGTTTGAAGCCCTTGAGCCGAACCTCATCACAGAGTGTGTCTTCAAAACCCGGCGCGGTCGCCAGAAAGATTTCAAAGTCCTCGGGTTTTGTTTCTGTAGTGGGTGTATGCGTCGTCATGGCGTCTGCATGGCAGGAAGCGGAGAAAACGGCAATTCTTTTCCTGCTCCATTATGGCGCTTAAAGCTCAATGCACGCAAAACAACATATAGCCTCGTTTTTTGTTGTATTTATTGTTTTTATGTGGCTTTACTCGGCGGATATCGCACACAAAACAGCAGGCGGACCCCAGACATGACCCAGCCGGATATTGCCAGCATTGCATCCTGCGCCATGGAACTGGCGAATACTGCCCGTGCGCTGGCGCGCACGCATTTCCGTCAGGTCACAGCCTATGACCGCAAGGCGGATGATAGCCCGGTTACGGTCGCGGACAGGGCGATAGAAGCCGCACTGCGCGCCATACTGCTGGAGCGTTTTCCTGAACATGCCATTTTGGGTGAGGAAGAAGGCCTGAGCGGGGATAGCCGTAATCTGTGGGCGCTCGACCCTATTGACGGCACCAAGAGTTTCATGACCGGATTTCCGCTTTTCGGGGCTTTGATTGCGTTTACCCGTGACAGGCTTCCCACTCTGGGCGTGATAGAAATTCCCGCCACGGGAGAGCGGTGGAGCGCATATTCAGGGCAGACGTTCTTTGCTCAGGATGGACAGGAACACAGGGTTTCTGTCAGTGCCTGTCAGTCCCTTGAAGATGCGCGGGTTTATACGACCTCTCCCGACTGTTTTTCCGGGGCCGATCTGGAGCGCTATAATAGCCTGAGCCGGCAAGCTGCGGTCAGGCGTTATGGCGGAGACTGCTATATTTACGGTCTTCTGGCTTCTGGCTTTTGTGATCTGGTGGTTGAGGCTTCTCTTCAGCCGTATGATTATCTGGCTCTGGTGCCTGTGGTGCAGAATGCGGGCGGTATCATTACAGACTGGCAGGGGCAGCCTCTGGGGCTGCATTCGACCGGGCAAGTCGTTGCTGCGGCAACCCCTGCGCTGCATGCCCGCGCATTGGATGCTCTGAACGCCTGAATAACTTTGGCTGTCCCAAAGGGGTCAGTTTTCTTAGCGGGGGGCTGTAGCCCCTGCTTTTTCGGGTAGGATGATCTTCACCCCTTCCTCCGCGCAACGCGCCGTGAAGGGTTCGGGCGGGGGTGCGCTGGTTACAATGGCGTCTACCGCGCCAAGCTGGCAGACTTTGACTGGAGCCTCGCGCCGGAATTTGCTTTCATCCGCGATAATCCATGTTTCCTGCGCCTGCTGTAGTGCTGCTTGAGCAAAATCCGCCTCAAACAGGTGGAAATTGCCAAACTCTCCATCAAGGCTAATCCCTGCAACGGATAGAATGGCGTAGCGGACCTGAAACTGCTGGATAAAGCTGATAACCGACGGGCCTGTGGCTGTTCCGTCTTCCCCCGATAATTCGCCCCCTGCCATGAAAACGCGGTTACCATTGCGGGCCGCCAGCCGGTAGGCGATCTGCACGGAATGCGTAATGACAGTCAGGCTGGAATGGTTCAGAAGGGCCTCGGCCACGTAGGCTGATGTTGTGCCGTTATCAAGAATGAGGCTGTCACCATCGCGAATATGGGCACGCACACTTTCGGCTACGGCTTTTTTGGCCAGATAGTTGATATGCATGCGCCGCTGGAAAGGAGGCTCCTCCCGCCCTTCAGGCACCATGACCCCACCATGAAAGCGTGTCAGCACCCCCATGGCCAGCAAAGGGGGAATATTGCGCCGGATGGTTTCTGTGGACACATCAAGCTCGGTTGCCAGATCGGTAATGCTGCAACTGCCTCTGGCCCGTACGGCCTGCATGATCGCGTTCTGGCGTTTGAGAGACATGGTGCCGGGCCTTTTTTCGCAGTTTTATGCAAATCCGGGCAAATTCTAACAAAAAGCTTGTAGCGGCACCATGATTTCCAACAAAATATTATGGTTTTGTGGTCTTGCCTCCAACAGGTTGGGCTGCTCCTGTTATGCTTTGCCTGTCTGCCCTGCGGCGATCCGCCCTGCGGTCAGGCAGAAAACCTCAAACAGGATCTGGGCTGCGGCATGGGCGGTGTTGGTGGTTGAATCGTATTGAGGAGCAACCTCCACAACATCACCACCCACTACATTCAGCCCATCCAGCCCGCGCAGGATTTCGAGGGCCTCGCGCGTGGTCAGCCCGCCAATTTCGGGTGTGCCAGTGCCCGGAGCAAATGCCGGGTCCAGACAATCCACGTCGAATGTGACGTAAACGGGCCCATCGCTCACCACGCGCCTGACTGTCTCGATAATGGCGGGCGCGCCCAGATGCGGCACCTCCTCGCCATGGATAACGGTCATGCCTGAATCCTTGGAGAACTCCCAAAGATACTCCGAAGCTCCACGGATACCGATCTGCACGCAGCGCGTGGGGTCCAGCACGCCTTCAAGCACCGCATGGCGGAACGGCCCACCATGATGGAATTTCGCCCCTTCGTAATTGCCGCCGGTATCGCAATGGGCATCAAAATGCACCATGCCCACGGGCCGCTCTGCTCCCAGCGCTTTCAGAATGGAGTAGCTGATGGAGTGATCGCCCCCGACAGAAAGCGGGATCACACCGGCTTTGGCCAACACATGATAAAAGGCCTGAATGTCTTCATGAGACTGCTCAAGACTGAAACGGCTCCGGAACGGCACATCCCCGATATCCGCAGCCCGGCACAAGGCCGCAGGCTGGCGGTGCAGTACATGGTTATACGGGCCAATGCGCTCCATTTCGCGCACCGCCCGTGGGCCAAAGCGCGCGCCTGAGCGGTTGGTCACCCCCAGATCCATGGGTACGCCCACGACGGCTACATCCAGTTCTGCCAGCGTATCGGGGGTTACAGTAGGCTGGTAAGGCAGGCCCATAAAGGTTGGTACGCCGGAGTAGGGTTTGGCACGGCTGGCCCCGGCGGAAAACTGACCTTCCGCTACAGCACGGAATTCAGGCGTATGCACCGTCTCGCCAGCGGCACCACCATATTTTTTACGTAGGGCATCAAGTTTTTCGGTGCTCATGGGATTTTTCCTTGTCAGGCCGGAGCATGGCGCGTTCCAGAAGGGGATGGCCGAATAGACCATAGATGCCGGATTGGAAAAATCGGTCAGTCAGAACGTTCAGTTTGATGTTCATTGACATATCGGCCTGTCGCTCAGGCAGGCACGATACGTTTCAGCCCAGACCTTCAGCCCTGTAGCCTTCGGGCATATCGAGATGGACTGCCGCCAAATCAGCAAGAAAAGCCCGCGCGATTTCGCTGACATGCTGGCGTTGACGTGTCACCACGTGGAATGTGACTTCGTATTGCAATGCCTGCATGTTCAGGGCGGCCATCAGGCCCTGTCGGCAATAAGGCAAGGCAAAATGCTGGGGCAGAAAGGCCAGATGGTGCCCGGACAGCACCAGCATGGCCAGAGCCTCCATGTTGTCGGCAACGGCCGTGATATGGCGTGGCTGGGTGGGAAAAACGGTTTCTGGCAAGGGGTAGCTACGCCATGCCCAGTCGTAATCCCAGGCCTGCGGTGTTGAGATTTCTCCCGCCTGCGCGAACAGGGGGTGCTGCTGGCCGCAATAGGCTACCTGCCGCTCCAGAAACAGCGGGGTAAAGTGCAGGCTGGCGGTTCTGTGCCAGAAATACCCGATGGCAATATCAAGCTCACCGCTCAGGAGCTGCTCTTCCATGGCGCTGGGAGAACAGACTTTGATAAACAGGCGTACCGCTTCATCACGCTGGCGAAAGCGCGCAATGGCATGGCTTATCCGGCTGTTTTCACTGAATGGCGTATGCCCGATCATGCCAATCCTGAGCGCGCCCACCAGCTTGCGGTCCATATTGCGGGCCTGCATGCTGAAATCTTCCACCGCCCCGACAAGGGTGCGAGCAAGCTCCGCAAAACGTAGGCCCTTGGCTGTGAGCCTGAAACCACCGCGGCCTCTATCACACAGCCGGAACCCCAGCCGGGTTTCGAGGGTGGCAAGCTGTGTGCTGATGGTAGACTGCCCGACATTCAGGCTGCCTTGCGC
This sequence comes from Acetobacter papayae, assembly GCF_047721125.1. NCBI lineage: Bacteria > Pseudomonadati > Pseudomonadota > Alphaproteobacteria > Acetobacterales > Acetobacteraceae > Acetobacter > Acetobacter papayae. The sequence goes on from NZ_JBDNWF010000002.1 coordinate 46,098, forward strand.
TACGGAAATGCCCCCTGCATCCACAATCGCCAGAAAAACCCGGATCAGCCTCAGATCGAGGTCACTCAATGTGCCGAGCATGGTTCAGGCCGCTTTGATAGAAATCAATGTAAATATCCGCATAATCTGGCACCCCCGAAACGATCTGGCCTATGCCCTCCTATAGCATGGTGTTCTTGCTGTGAGAAAGTGATGAAGGAGTGGAAACAAAACCTATGGTATCACAGGATTTTTTCTTGTTATTCCATCGAAAACAGGCGTGATCAGGAATGCTGATGTTGCCGTAATGCCCTGTGCTGATAAAACATTCATAAAGCTCGATGCAAAGATCGCAAGAAGAGCATTCAAAAAAACGCCGTTCCGCGCTTATCGTTGTATCAGCTTCGACCGGGCCACCTCCTGCCAAGGCTGAAACACCGTGTCAAACGCCCGCCATTGTATCGATATCATTCCGAACGGAGAGCCTGCATCATGACCCGTTACCGTATCGGCCTGCCCCTTCTTGTTGCCTGTACGTTTCTCTCCGGCTGGGGAGCCTCCGCACGGGCTGAAACAGGTGCCCTGAATGTTCTGACATGGTGCGACCATGAAGACCCGGCCCTGCTTGAGCCGTTTGAAAAAGCCCATAACGTCAAGGTTCATTACAAGGATATCGACAGCACCGGAGCAGCACTGGCCGTTATCCAGCAGTCTCACCCCGGAGACTGGGACGTGCTGGTGCTTGATGAAACCGATACCGGCCGATTGGCCGATATGGGGCTGCTGTCAGCGCTGGATCCGGCTGACTTCCCCATGGCGGACCTGTTTGAAGGGGTCAGCAGCCCCGCGTTGAATGTTGTCAAAGGCAAGATGTATTCCGTGCCGGAAAAATTCGGCTACAACGCGGTGGCCTATGATTCTGCGCATATCAAGGCGCAGGCTCTTGCCGATATTCAGGTGCCATGGAGTGCCGAATATAAAGACCGCATCGCCATTTACGACTACTACGTGCCCATTATCGCCTATGCAGCACAGGCACTGGGCAAGGACCCCGAACATCTGACCGATGCAGACCTGCCTGCCCTGCGCGATAAATTGGCGGCTCTGCGGCATAATGCTGCCCTTGTCGGTGATATCACCACCACCCAGCAGGCGCTTGCTACCGGGCAGGTTGATATTCTGGTTGGTGGTGGCGAATGGGTGACAGCCGGCATGCATAAGGACCGGCCCGATCTGGCCTATCTTGTGCCCAAACAGGGCGGCATTCGCTGGCAGCAGGGCATCGCCGTTTTTGCCTCTTCTGGCCATAAGGATCTGGCAACGGCTTTTGCCAAATACATTCTCACTCCTGAAGCGCAGGCCAAGCTGGCAACGTCAAGCTGCTACTGGGGGATGCCAGCCAACCGCAAAGCCGTGCTGAGTGAAGCGGATAAAACCATTCTGCAATGGGCACAGCAGCCCGCCTATATAGCGCGCACGGCAACATATCCGCAGCTTACGTCCGCCTTTGACAAGACGCTCCAGAAACTCTGGACCGAAGTTATGCAGAATGAATAAAATGCGCAGCCTGTCACGACGGGAGAGCCTTCCGGGCCTCCTGTTTGCCTCCCCTGCCCTGTTGTGGCTGGTGGCATTTTTTGCAGCTCCTCTGCTGGCCATGGTCGCGGTGAGCCTGCGAGATAGTACAACAGGACAATACGGGATTGGCAATTTCGTTCAGGTTTTTACTGAAAAAGCCTATACCGATGCTCTTTTCAATTCCCTGACCCTGACAGCTATTGTCACGCTGGCCAGTCTCGCGCTGGCCTACCCGCTGGCGTATTCCATTGCCTCGCTGCGTTCGGCACGTTTGCAGCGCCTGGCACTCACTTTTGCGGTGCTGCCGTTCTGGACATCCTATGTCGTGCGATCCTACGCATGGTTGCTGGTGCTGGCGCCTACCGGGCCACTCAATGCTGTGCTGCTGGCAACAGGGCTTATCCACACGCCGCTCAGGCTCGCATATAGCACTGTCGCCACCGAAATCGGGTTTGTGCATTTTTTCATTATGCTTGATACGCTCACGATTTATGCCTCTCTTGTGCAGATCAATCCGCGTCTGGCACTGGCCGCGCGTGATCTGGGGGCGTCTGCCTTGCGCACATTCCTGAGTGTCACGCTCCCGCTGAGCATACCCGGTATTGCCGTGGGGGCCTTTCTGACTATTGTTCTGTGTATTGGGGATTATGTTACCCCGCAGATACTGGGCGGCATGCGTGCTATTGTCCTACCCCAGACCGTAATGATGCAGATACAAAAACACCTTGATCTGCCAATGGCCTCTGCCATGTCTCTGGTTCTGACGGTCGTTATGGCGCTGGCTTATCTGGCATTGTACCGCTTTCTCAGAACCGAGGAGCCCGGACGATGAGTGCTGTGCAAAAACGCAGTTTTGGCGGGTGGCAAAATCTGGCCTGCAAGGGACTGACGGTTTCCTATATGGCGGCCTGTTTCTGCTTTATTTTTGCACCGGTTGCGGTTCTGGTGCTGTTTTCCTTTCAGGATGGCCGCCTGCCGGTGCCTCCGTTCCATGGGCCGACGCTGTATTGGTATGGGCAGGCCTTGGCCAATGGCCGCCTGCTTTCCGCTATGGGGCATTCCTTTCTTGTCGGCGCGGGTTCTGCTTTTCTGTCCGTTCTGCTGGGGTTTCTCGCGGCCTATGGTCTGGCGCGTTATCGCTTCCGTGGGCAAGCATTGGTGCGGGGCATTCTGGTGCTACCCATGGCGGTTTCCTACCTGATCGTGGGTATGGGGCTGTTGGTCATGGCCTCATGGCTGAATATTGCCCCCTCGCTCTGGCTGGTTTGCATTTCGCATGTTGTCATCAACATGCCGCTGGCTTTTGCCATCTGCTCGGCCCAGTTCAACCCCGCGCAGGTGCGTATGGAAATGGCAGCAGGCGACCTTGGGGCATCCCTGCCGCGTGTGTTGTTGCAAATTACCGTGCCAATGATGGCCCCTGCCCTGATTGCCGCCTTCATCCTCTGTTTTACCCTTTCTTGGGACGAGTTTCTGACGGCGTTCCTGCTCAGCCGCTTTGACATCACTCTGCCGGTTGCCATCTGGGGGCTGCTGCGTGGTGGGCTGAACCCGCAGACCAATGCCATTGGTTCCATGGTTTTCTTCGGTGCCGCCGCCCTTGCACTGGGCGCGGAATATCTCATGTTCCGAAAAAAGAGTTCCTGAATGACGGTTTCGCATTCCTCTCCCTCCTCCACGGCCCATCTGGCGGTGGAGGCTGTTTCCAAGCATTATCCGGGGCAGACCGCGCTGGAGACCGTCTCGCTGCATGTGGAGCGTGGCCGTTATGTTGTGCTGCTTGGCCCTTCGGGTAGCGGCAAAACTACTCTGCTTTCCCTTATTGGCGGTTTTACGCTGCCCAGTTCGGGCATTATCCGCATTGGTGGGCAGGACGTGACAGACCTGCCGCCTGCGAAAAGGCCTACAACAACCGTCTTTCAGGATTACGCGCTGTTTCCGCATATGACGGTTGCGGCCAATATCGAATTCGGCCTGAAACTGCGCGGGTTGAAAGCAGATGCGCGGAAAACCCGCGTGGCGGAAATGCTTGAGCTTGTAGGGCTCGGCCAGCATGGTGAGCGCAGCATTCAGGCCCTGTCTGGCGGGCAACGCCAGCGCGTGGCTCTGGCACGGGCTTTGGCGGTGGAACCCGAAATCCTGCTGCTGGATGAGCCACTTGGTGCGCTTGATCTGGCCCTGCGCCGCCAGATGCAGGACGAACTACACCGTATCCAGCGCCAGATGAACCGTACATTCGTGCATGTAACCCATGATCAGGAAGAAGCCATGGCGCTGGCAGACCTGATTGTTGTCATGAGCCATGGTCGCATTGAGGACATGGGGCCACCACGCCGCGTGTATATGCGCCCGGCAACGCGCTTTGCGGCTACGTTCATGGGCGAAAGCACCCAGATCGAAGGCCGTATTCACGCGCAGGATGGTCAGGTTATCACGCTTGAAACCGATATTGGCCTGCTGCGCGGCATGGCTGCCCCCATGAGTGGTGCCCTGACCGACAGCCCTGCCGACACACAGGGGCGCATATGGCGCACGGGCGACAAGGCCGTGGCGATTATCCGGCCTGAGAACATCAGAACTGTTGCGCAAAACGGACAGGCCATGGGACAGGCACTTGTATGCGAAACCGTTTTTCAGGGTAATTATGTCAGGGTTTTCGCCCGTTCTGAAACTGGGCAGAGCTTTGTCCTGCATAGCCCGGCACGGCAGGTGCCCGCCAGCGGCGAAATCATTACCCCGTACGCCCTGATGGAAGATATTACTATCGTACCCGCGCAGGAAGACTAGGTTCTTCCCGCTCAACCGCAACGCAGAAAGAGGATGCCATGGCAGGCTTCATTGCCCATGACAGATGGTATGAGACCATTTCCTATGCCGATGGAATAACGCTTATCCATGAGCCATGGATAAAGCCCTTTTTCCGCTGCAATATGTGGCATGTACGCGGGCGGGATTATGATCTGCTGTTCGATAGCGGGCTGGGTGCGGTGCCTTTGCGCAGGCATGTCAGCCTACTGGCGGAACGGCCTGTGCTCTGTGTCGCAAGTCACGCCCATTTTGATCATATCGGCTGCCACCACGAGTTTGAACATTGCGCAATCCATGGGGCAGAAGCGTCTATTCTGCAAAATCCTGATGGCGAGCATACCTTGGCAGCGTTCTATGCAAACGAGGAAATGTTTGACGCCTGCCCGCAGGGTTGGAACACGCAGCAATACAGGGTTACCGGTGTCACGCCCTCGCGCCTGCTTGGACAGGGTGATGTTATCGATCTGGGCAACAGGGCTTTTGAAGTTCTGCACACACCCGGCCACTCACCGGGTGGGATAGCCTTGTGGGAGAAGGCAACCGGCACCCTGCTTTCGGGCGATGTGGTGTATGATGGCCCCCTACTGGATGATACCTATCATTCTTCTGTGCCCGACTATGTCTCGACGCTGGAAAAGCTTGAGACAATGCCAGTGAGTATCGTGCATGGGGGGCATTTCCCCAGTTTTGGGGCGGTGCGTTTCCGCCAGCTCTGCGCGGAGTACATAGAGGGCCGTCGCAAAGCTGGCTGTCCTGTGGCTACAGCCCACCCTGTTCGATAATAAACCGGGCGATGGCCTCAACGCCTTCACCGGCGCGGATATTGGTGAACACAAAGGGGCGTTCGCCGCGCATGCGGCGGCTGTCGCGGTCCATAACAGCCAGATCAGCCCCCACGTGTGGGGCCAGATCGATCTTGTTGATCACCAGTAGGTCGCTGCGAGTAATGCCCGGCCCGCCTTTGCGCGGAATTTTGTCACCAGCCGAAACATCGATGACGTAAATGGTCAGGTCCGCCAGTTCCGGGCTGAAGGTAGCGGCTAGGTTATCGCCCCCGCTTTCGACCAGAATAAGCTCCAGCCCTTCAAAGCGCGCCGTCATTTCGGCAACACCGGCCAGATTGATGCTCGCATCCTCCCGGATAGCCGTATGGGGGCAGCCACCGGTTTCAATACCCATAATGCGCTCTGACGGCAGGGAGCCAGCACGGGTCAGGAATTCGGCATCTTCGCGGGTATAGATGTCATTGGTTATGGCCGCGATATTGTAGTCTGCCCGGAAATGGCGGCACAGCGCATCCATCAGCGCAGTCTTGCCCGTGCCTACTGGCCCACCAATGCCGACCCGTAGCGGGCCGTATTTTGCTTTTGTCATGTTCTGAAAAGCCTCGTTCCCTGTGTTTCGTGGTGCATGGCCGCCAGATCCGAGCGGAAACACGCCGTGCCCACATCATCCAGCCCACATTGTTCCGTCTGTCGTGCCGCTTCCAGTATGGCGCTCTCCAGCCGGGGCGGCGCGCGCCGGCCCGCCGTGGGGGCACGCGGCGCACCCCGGCCAGCGGGAGCGCCCAAAACCCCCCCCCCCCGATATGCGGGGGGCGGGGCCCCCGCACGGGGGGGCGCCC
>NZ_JBDNWF010000002.1:52096-172575 GCF_047721125.1 Acetobacter papayae
AACACCGCCGCCCCCACAACACCCCCCCCAAATGGGGCCGTCGGCCGGCCCGCCACCTTTAGGGCCCCCACCCCCGGGGCCGGCGCGCGCCGGCCGTCAGTCTGGCCAAGCGGCACAAGCCTGACAGCGGCAGAGACCAAAGCCGCAACCGCCATATGTCCTGCGGCCTGTACCGCCTGCTGGGCATGCGCACCACCCCGGCGAAAAACAGCCCCCTGTGCAACAGGTAGCGGCCAGCGCGTGGCAGGGTTACGCGCCAGCACAAGGCTGTCATCCCATACTGATGCGGCCTTGAGAAAAGCCTCGCCCTGATAAACCGTTTCCTCATACCGCTCACGTGAGGAGGCACAGGCGCAGGCATATGCGGCAATTTCTTCCAACTGCCGGATATCCTGCCCAGCCAGCCAAGCATGGCGGACGAAAATCATGTCCACCCGCAAACTGCCATAAGCCAGCAAAGCGCTGATCCAGTCCACCAGACTATCGAGTGCCGTGATGTCTCCCGTTTCCACTGCCCATTCCAGCGCATGGCTGTAGGCAAAGCCGCCGGTTGGAAACGCCGGAGAAACCCACGAAAGCAGGCGCAGGAAATCCTGCCCGTTGCCGTTGCTTTCTACCATGCTCTCGGGCTGTGTAAGCGGATCAGGGGCCGCCTTAGTGCCCATGGTCATGATGGCGCTGGGCATAGGCCCCACCTTCGGGGTCGAACGCCGCTTCTATGTGGTGCACATGCGCCCCTAATCCACGGAGCATTTCAGCAATGACATGGTCTTCACGCACCAGAATACGCCCGGCCTCTATGGCTGCGGGCAGATGGCGGTTGCCGATATGCCAAGCCAGTTGCAGAAGATGCAACGGCGTATGGGCCGTGATTTCCATCAATTGCTCTGGCAAGGCATGCACGCATATCAGGCGTCCATCATCCAGCTTCAGGCCATCTCCCTCACGCAGCAGGCGCGGGTGCTCCAGTTCCAGCATGACCCGCTCGCCAGATTGCAGGGCAAGGCTCGCGCGCCTGCGGTGCCGTCCTTCATAATCAGCGGTGAAACTGTCCACCGCCGTTTCCTTGCTCCAGCTTCCCGCAGCCAGAATATCGACAATATAACGCATCAGAACAGGAAATACCTCTGGGCCATGGGTAGAACGTCCGCCGCCTCGCAGGTTAGCAGCACGCCATCGGCCCGAACTTCATAGGTTTCGGAATCCACTTCGATATGTGGTGTGGCGCTATTGTGGATCATACTGCGCTTGCCAATGCCCCCGCGCGTATTGCACACGGCCGACAGCGGCCTGCGCAGCCCCAGAGAGCGTGCAATGTTGTTTTCAAGCGCTGCTTTGGAAACAAAGGTCAGGCTCGTGTGCAGGCGAGCGCCGCCATAAGCCCCGAACATCATCCGCCCATAAACCGGCTGAGGCGTGGGAATGGAGGCATTGGGGTCTCCCATCATGGCGTAGGCAATAGCCCCACCCTTGATGATCATATCAGGTTTGACACCAAAAAAGGCCGGGGTCCACAAGACCAGATCAGCCAGCTTGCCCGCTTCAACCGACCCCACTTCATGCGCCAGACCATGGGCGATAGCGGGGTTGATGGTGTATTTGGCAATATAGCGCTTGACGCGGTTGTTGTCCGCCTCTCCATCGCCCGGCAGTGCGCCACGCTGCACTTTCATCTTGTGGGCGGTCTGCCATGTGCGTAGCGGCACCTCGCCCACACGGCCCATGGCCTGACTGTCGGAAGACATCATCGACAGGGCACCCATGTCGTGAAAAATATCCTCGGCCGCAATGGTCTCGCGCCGGATACGACTTTCCGCAAAAGCAATATCTTCGGGCACGCGGGCATCGAGATGGTGGCAGACCATCAGCATGTCCAGATGCTCGTCGAGCGTGTTGCGGGTATACGGGCGTGTCGGGTTGGTGGAAGACGGCAGCACATTGGGCAACCCCGCCACACGGATGATATCGGGCGCGTGCCCGCCCCCTGCCCCTTCGGTATGGAAGGCGTGGATGGTGCGGCCTTCAAACGCGGCTATGGTGTCTTCCACAAAGCCGCTTTCATTGAGCGTGTCGGTATGGATCATAACCTGCACGTCCATACGGTCAGCCACGTCAAGGCAACAGTTGATGGCGGCGGGGGTTGAGCCCCAGTCTTCATGCAGTTTCAGGCATGACGCCCCGGCCCGCACCATTTCCTCCAGCGCCTCGGGGCGGGAGGCATTGCCTTTGCCTGCAAAGGCCAGATTGACGGGGAAATCTTCCGCCGCCTGAATCATGCGTGACAGATGCCACGGGCCGGGCGTGCAGGTTGTGGCTGCCGTGCCCGTAGCCGGGCCTGTGCCGCCGCCGACCATGGTGGTGATACCCGAGGCCAGAGCCTCTTCAACCTGCTGGGGACAGATGAAATGGATATGGCTGTCCACCCCGCCCGCGGTCAGGATTTTACCTTCCCCCGCAATGATTTCTGTCCCCGGCCCCACGATAATATCGACACCGGGCTGGATATCTGGATTGCCTGCCTTGCCAATGGCCGCAATGCGCCCGTCACGCAGGGCTACATCGGCTTTGACAATGCCCCAGTAGTCAATAATCAGCGCGTTGGTGATAACCGTATCAGCCGCTCCTTCGGCCCGCGAGACCTGTGACTGGCCCATGCCGTCACGGATGGTCTTGCCGCCGCCAAAGCGTACTTCCTCGCCGTAGATGGTGTAGTCTTTCTCCACCTCGACCAGCAGGGCGGTATCGGCCAGACGCACCCGGTCACCCACGGTGGGGCCAAACTGGGCTGCGTATTCGAAACGTGAAAGACGTGTCATGCTCCCAGTCTCCCCATGACTTCCCCACGGAACCCGATCACCCGCCGCTTGCCACGCAGGGGCACGAGTGTCACCTCACGCTCCTGCCCCGGTTCAAACCGCAGGGCCCCGCCGGATGGCACGTCCAGTCGCCAGCCCCGTGTGCGCAGGCGATCGAACACCAGTGCGGGATTGACCTCCGCAAAATGATAATGGCTCCCCACCTGCACGGGCCTGTCTCCCGTATTGGTTACGGACACCACCATGCGGGGCTGGCCTTCATTGAGGGCGATATCGCCCTCGCCCACGAGAAATTCTCCCGGCACGGCACCGGGGGGCAGCGGATCATCGTATCGGGTCATGGACTGTCACCAGCTTTGTGCCATCGGGAAAGGTTGCTTCCACCTGAACATCATGGATCATTTCCGGCACGCCACGCATAACCTGATCGCGCGTGAGCACATGCCCACCACTTTCCATCAGATCAGCCACGCTGCGCCCGTCGCGCGCACCTTCCACTACATGATCCGTAATCAGCGCCACGGCCTCGGGGTAGTTCAGCAGAACCCCTCTTTCCAGCCTGCGACGCGCCACCATGGCGGCCATGGCGACAAGCAGCTTGTCTTTCTCGCGCGGGAGCAGATTCATCGTCCTGTCCGGTCCTTGTTCCCTGATGAAATTGATTTATGTGCGCCAGGTCACAGGCGCAGCTTTTTCGGTGCGCAGATGCGCCACAAGACTATGGCAGGCCTGCTCAAGCCGCCAGCTACTGGTTGCCAGTCCCCGTACCACCAGCATACCGTTCCAAGCTGAGGCTGCCAGATCAACGGCATCATACTGGCAACACAGGGCGCGTATCTCCGCCAGTTGTGCTTCGGCCTCGGGCGCTACCAAAACGAGGGTCGCCACTGCCATCTGCCCGGCGGCTACCGCAGCCCGGCCAAAAAACGTGGCCATATCGTCACCTTCGATTGCCAGACGGTCTTCCAGCAGAGGGCGGCCCTCCCGCCTGATCGATAGGGTGTCACGCAGGCTAAGCTGTTTGAGCACTTCGCCAGAGGCAGAGCGGCCAAAAATCCTGTTTTCAAGGTAGAGAAACCGTGATGACCCGGCCATTTCAACGTTCATCCGCCGTTCAAGGTGGCTGTGGTCGAAAAAAATGGTCCCGTGGGGCAGCCATTCCAGTGTGGCATCGGGTTCGATTGTGCATGACACATTGATACACGCAGCCTGCTCACCCGGCCTTGCCCGGTAGATCCGTTCCGCCGCCTGAGAGGTTACGACCAGTTCGGTCCCTGCACGGCAGTGTATGTGCCCGTCGATCCGGTCACCTGCGACAATGCCGCCCGAAATATTGACCGTGACGGCTTCCAGCCCCGTACGGGCTACACGTGGAAACAGCAGGCGGCAGCATCCCCCCTGCGCCAGATCAGCACAACGGGTCCGGCCTTCTTTGTTCTGGACGGTCAGGCCGAAGCGTCCCTGCGCGCGCTGGAGGCTACTCACCTGTTTTTTCCCGTTTCCGCACTGTCTGTTGCTATGATGTGATTATGACGATGGCGCAAAAAACCTGCCGGTTCAATCCCTTTCCCAGTGTCGCGTATCCGTAGAATTGCGTATGGCGCAGAACGGTTAAAGCAGTCCGCCTCTTTGCAAAGAGGGTAAATACAGGTTAACTTGCGAAACTCTGGGCACGGTTTCCGCTATAACAAGGAAATTCCAGAAGCACATACGTCGCTAAAAACAAAAACAGAAAGAGTAGCAGAGTGCTTCCTTCCCCTTCGCCCCTCGCCGGGTCTCATCAGCGTTTTCTTTATCTTCAGGTGATCATCGCGGTTATTGCCGGTGTTGTTGTTGGCGTTCTGTTTCCGTCTTTCGGCGCGTCGCTCAAGCCGCTTGGAGATGGCTTCGTCAAGCTGATCAAGATGGTGATCGCGCCGGTTATTTTTCTGACCGTGTGCACCGGCATTGCCGGTATGGCCGACCTGAAGCAGACCGGCCGGATCGCGGGCAAGGCGATGCTCTACTTCCTGTTTTTTTCAACACTCGCACTTGTGATTGGCATGGTTGTGGCCAATGTCGTGCGGCCCGGTGCGGGGATGCATATTCGGGCTGATAGTCTGGATACGCATTCGGTCAGCCAGTTTATTGCCGCCGCACAGGAGCATCACAGCTTCTCGGATTTTCTGCTCCAGATTATCCCCCCCACCACGGCAGGGGCCTTTACATCGGGTGAAATCCTGCAGGTGTTGCTGGTGGCTATTCTGTTCGGCATAAGCCTTGCCCGTATGGGCACGGCGGGGGAAAGCGTGCTGAACCTGTTCCGTAGCCTGACGGAAATGATTTTTGGCGTAGTGCGGCTGGTCATGTATCTCGCCCCGGTAGGGGCTTTCGGGGCCATGGCTTTCACGATCGGTAAGTTCGGTATCGGTACCGTTTTGCACCTGATCGGCCTTGTTCTGGCGTTTTACCTCACCGCCATTCTGTTTGTCGGTCTTGTGCTGGGGCTGGTCGCGCGTCTGGCTGGTTTCAGCATTATCCGCCTGCTGGTTTTCATCAAGGAAGAACTGCTGATCGTGCTGGGCACGAGTTCGTCTGAATCCGCCCTACCCGGCCTTATCGCCAAGCTTGAACAGGCGGGCTGCAACCAAGGTATTGTAGGGCTTGTGGTGCCGATGGGCTACTCCTTCAACCTTGATGGCACGAATATCTACATGACCCTGTCAGCCCTGTTCATTGCACAGGCAACGGATATTCACCTGTCTTTCAGCGAACAGATTGCCCTGCTGCTTGTCGCCATGGTCAGTTCCAAGGGCGCTGCCGGGGTAACGGGAGCCGGGTTCATTACTCTGGCCGCAACGCTTTCCGTCGTCCCCAGCGTGCCTGTTGGTGGCATGGCGCTTATTCTGGGTATCGACCGCTTTATGTCCGAATGCCGGTCTCTGACCAACCTGATCGGCAACGCGGTCGCCGCAATTGTGATCTCGCGCTGGGAAAACGCGCTGGATGACAAGAAACTGCACGATGCCCTGCATGGACAGGGCACGGTAGGAATCATTGAACAATAATAAGAAAAAGAAAAACCAATGATCAGATATTCAGCCCTTGCCCCGCCCTGCCCACAGACCCGCATAGCGGCTTATAGGCCGCTATGCCGGAACGCCTGATAGCGCAGCGATAAACCGGCGGGGCCTACGCCCACATCCATTGTAACGAGACCTCGGTTCGGCACGCATTGCGTGTGTTCGTCTGCGGCCCGCCATTTGCTGCTTCTGCGGCCTGTATCCGTACGCCTGCTCTTGCGGCGGCGGTATCGGCCTGCAATCGGTTTGTGGATTATCGTCATGCAAACAGCAATGCTTCCGCACGCGGCTGCCTGTCACGGGTCGCGCCATTACTCACGTCGTTTTTCCTGTTGGAACAGGAACTCATACACGCTGGCGCTTACCGCCCTCATGGGGGCTGGCCTGTCTGGCGAGCCCTTGAGGGCTCATGCGGCTGAACCAGTCTCCAGTGCTTCCTCACAGATTACGGGGCCTTCTACGGTTTCCTCCAGCCCGGTTGCAGCACCGGCAACCGTCAGGCCTCACGCCAAACCCAAGCGGCCCATTGCCGAAGAACATCTGGATTCATGGTTCCAGACGGTCAGCCTGTCCTACCTGCTCAGCCATAATGCCGATGCGCTGCGCAGGCAGGATGTCAGTGCGGGGTATTTCGTGTCTGAACAGGCGGGGGGCAACCTTGTTCCCGCCCTCAAGCCCTGGCGTGAGCGCCTGCGCGACAAGGGGTTCAGCTTCGAATTTACCTATAAGGGCGAAGGCATGGGCAATATCGCCGGCGGTATTTCAAAGGGTATGGATTATACCCACGAGGTGCGTGCCAGCATGCTGTTCGATCTTGGCAGGCTGACAGACTGGCATCCGCTCGAAGGCTGGTACCTGCATGGTATCGTCATGAACCGTGAAGGGCGTCAGGTCGGTTGGGACCATGTGGGAGAGCGCAATGTGCTTCTGACCGAAGTCTGGAGCATTCATGGTCCGGCGGCAGCGAGACTTGCGGACCTGTATCTGGAAAAATCCTTCCTCAACAACCGTATCAACATCAATGTGGGCCGTATCGCTATTACCCACACCTATGCGACATCAGTTCTGCTGTGCACTTTCATGACCATGTGCTCGGCCCCCATGGCCATACGCGAACCGGCAGGCTGGAGCGTTTACCCCAAAACCTCATGGGGCGGTACGCTGCGTTTTCGCCCGACGCGCGACCTGACGCTCCGCACAGGCATTTATCGTATTGGCCCCAAGGTGCAGGACAATACCGGCTGGGCGTGGGGGAGCGAAACCGCGACCGGTATACAAACCCCCGTCGAACTGACATGGGAACCCTTTATCGGGCCCCAGAAGCTCCCCGGCCATTACAAGCTTGGCTATGGGCATGATACCTCCCCCTACCCTGATCTAATTGGTGTTATACCGGCGGCTTACGCCGGGTCCGTGGCACGCCATGCAGAAAAGGCACGCGATACGTTCTACATTGAGGCGGACCAAATGGTTTACCGCGCCAATGGGGAACACCAGATGGCGGGCGGTTATGTTCTGGCGGGGTTTGTCCATAACACCCCCAGTAACTCCACCTTTTCCAATGAGTTCTATTTTGGCACATCGCTGCTGGGGCTGGTGCCCGGTCGCCCACGGGACAGGGTGGGGATCATGTATTCCTATTACCAGCTCAGCCCCCGCCTGACCTATGGGCAGGAGTTGCGCGAAGCTGCGGGCATGTCCATGGGGGCTTATGTCAACGCCCCACAGACCCATTCCGCCATACTAGAAGCTTATTACGGTATTCCTGTAACCCCCGGTCTGGTTGTGACACCAGAATTTGAATACATGATGCGCCCGGGCGAAACCTCGGTTATTCCCAATGCCGTGCTGGCTGGCCTGAAGGTGATTGCCGCTCTGTAATATCAACTCTTAACAGCGTTGGTTTCATACCGCATAAACACAGACCTGTATGAGACCATACGCATGCGTGCCTTTGTCCGAAATACGGCTGTGGTAAAGGCACGCCGCTTTTGCGGATAAAAGGAAGCCGTTTCATGTCTCCCACCACCCCGCCTGCTACCGCCTCCACCCCGCAAACGCCCATGAGCGTATTATACTGGCTGGTGGGGGCATTGTTCCTGTCTTACCTGTGTGTGGCCATGTCCATGCCAACAACGGCCATTCAGGTTGCCACAAAACTGCATATGGGCAACGCCATGGCGGGGCTTGCCGTGGGTGTTGCTTTTGCTTCCACGATCCTGACACGGGGTTTTGCCGGTCGGCTGGCCGACCAGAAAGGTGGACGGCACTGCATGGTGCTGGGGCTTATACTGTACGCGCTGAGCAGCCTTATCTGCATTGGGGCTACGTGGATTCAGGCTGCCGTACCGGGTTTTCTCGTGCTGATTCTGGGCCGCCTTGTACTGGGCTTGGGCGAAAGCCTGACAGTGGTTGGGCTGCTGGCGTGGAGCATCGGGTTGATGGGGCACCATCGCTCCGGGCGGGTTTTGTCCGTGGTGGGTATGGGCATGTATGGCTCGCTGGCCGCTGGTAGCCCGCTTGGACTGGCCATTTACGACCACGCCGGATATCTGGGGGTTGGCCTTGCGTGTCTTGTGGCCCCTCTGGCCGGTCTGGCCATGGTAGTGCCGGTTGTTCCGGTTGCCCTCCACCCCGGTGAGCGCCAGCCGCTGACATCGGTTATTGCCCGTATCCGTGATCTTGGTTTTATCGTGTTCCTGCAAGGTATCGGTTTTGCGGCGATCGGTGCCTTCATGCCGCTGATTTTTCTGCATCAGCATTGGCCGCATGCCAGTTTGGGCCTGACATTTTTTGGCGGTGCTTTTGTGCTGGTGCGCGTACTGTGCGGCCACCTGCCTGATAAAATCGGGGGAGCGCGCGTTGCCGTGCTGTCCATGGGGGTGGAAACCTGCGGACAGCTCCTGCTGTGGAGTGCCACGGCACCGGGTCTTGCCCTTGTGGGAGCAGCGCTGACAGGCGCTGGCTGCTCCATGATTTTTCCTGCCATGGGTATGGAAGTCGTGCGCCGTGTTTCTCCGCATATGCGGGGTACGGCCATGGGCGGCTTTGCCGCTTTTCAGGATCTTGCCTATGGCGCCACCGGCCCCCTGACAGGCCTGCTGGCTGATAGAATGGGCGAGAACGTAGTGTTTCTGGTCGGAGCGCTAGCCGCCTGTGGCGGTTTTGGGCTGAGCCTTTCCCTGGCGCTGAAAGAAGCCCGCCAGACCAGGGAAAGTCCATGAAAACGCAGCCCGAAGCAGCCGTTACTGTTTGTTAAGCTGCTTCATGGAATCAGCCGGCGTTTGCAGGCCTGAATACTGCATGACACCGAATGACATGGTGTCGTCAGGTGTAGGCAGATCGCTCTGGCGCCAGCCCCCACCCAGAGCACGGATCAGGCCGACCGTGCTTTGCAGGGCGCGGGCCTGCACCTGCACACGGTCAATGCGTGCATCAAGCGTATTCACCTGCGCGATCAGTGCATCCAGATAGCTGTCAGCACCGCCTTTATACAGGGTCATTGTCAGGGTCTGCGCCTTCTCAGCCGTTTGCACCGCCTGCCCCAGACGCTCCGTTTCCGCCCGCAGGCGGTTTGTCAGCGACAGGCCGTTTTCCACATCCCCGAACGCGGTGAGAACCGTCATGCGGTAGTGATCCAGCGTTTCGCGATAGACAGACCACGAGTGCTGCAACTGCGCGCGACGCAGCCCGCCTTCGAATACGGGCATGGAAACCGATGCCCCGTAAGTCCACATGCTGTTAGCCAGATTGGCAAGGTTGAAGCCATTGGAATCAAACCCGCCATTGGCGCTGAAAAACACATGCGGGTAGAACGCTGCCCGGGCAATGCCGATAGCCCGGTTGGCTTCCGCCATGCTCCGTTCCGAGGCGGCAATATCAGGCCTGCGTTCCAGCAGGTCAGACGGCAGGCCGGTGGGCACGATCGGTTCCACATTCGTCAGGGTATCGACTGGTGCGATATGGAAGGTGGAGGGCTGTTCATTCACCAGCACGGCAATGCCGTGCTCCAGCACCTCACGCTGGGCCTGAACATCGAGCAGGTGTGCTTGTGTCATATAAAGCTGGTTTTGCGCACGCGCGACATCGATACCCGTTGCATCCTGATTATCAAGCCGGGTCTGCGTTACGTGCAGAGCCTGCTGATAATATGCAATGGACTGGGTATAGATTGCGCGCTCAGCATCCAGCCCGCGCAGGGTAAAGTAATCTGTCGCCAGTTCCGCCTGTAGGCTGAGCCGTGCGGCGGCATATTCAGCCGCCTGTTCCTGTGCAAAGTATTTCTGCACCCGCACCTTGTTGCGGATAGCCGACCAGATATCCGGCTCCCAGCTTGCCAGACCGGAATAGGACTCATCCGTGGCCGTTATAGGGCCTTTGTAGCGGAACAGGCGATCCGCCGAGCTTTTGTTGTCGCTCGCGCCAAACGCCATGCCCAGATGCGGCAGCAGATCGGAGCGCGCCTCCATGACAATGGCGCGCGACTGCGAAAAGCGCTCAGCTGCTGCCTGAAGGTCAGCATTGTTTGCAAGCGCTTCCTGCTCCAGCCCGTTCAGCGTGGTGTCGGCAAACAGCGTCCACCAGTCAGGCTTCAGGGCTACGGTGCTAGGCACCGCATCCTTGAATGGTCCCTGCCCGTGCCATGATGCCGGCACCACATAATGGGGCGGATCATAATGCGGTGCCAGATCGCAGGCACTTAGCACAGTCAGGGAAAGCAGCAGGCCTGCCCGCGCCGTCAGGCGGCGCGCACGCACGGTGCCAAAACGCGAGAGGGTCTGTTTCATTCGTCATCCTCCTCCCCTGCCGCCGCAGCGGCTGACGCTGTGCTGAGATAGCCTTTTTCCGGATCAACCGGCCTGACCTTGCCGCCTTCCATCAGGTCGGCTGGCGGGTTGTTGATGATCCGGTCATCGGGAGAAAGCCCAGCACTGACCTCCGTATACGCATCAGACATGCGGCCTACGGTTATGTTGTGGTAGTGGGTGGTTTCGTTGGCATCGACGGTCGCCACCTGCATGCCGTGTTCCTGAAACACCAGAGCGCCGGTGGGGATAGTATAGACCCCCTTATCAGCCGGAGCCGTGAGTGTGACGGAGGCAAAGCTGCCCGGCCACAGTTTCTGCTCCGCATTGTCGATCGAAAATTCCGTGATAACCGTGCGCGTGTTGGGATCAAACCCCTTGGCGATGGTCAGGAACTTGGCTTCGAACACCTTGTTGGGAAACTGCGGCACAGTCACCTTGGCCACCAGCCCCGGCCGCAGGATGGAAGAGAATGTTTCCGGCACAGACACGAACAGTCGCATGGCGTGGGTATCGGCCACGGTAAACAGTTCGCTGGCCGTGCCATTCGCGTTCATGTTGCCGCTACCGGCCCCAACATAGTCACCCACGTTGATGTTACGCGCGATCACCACCCCATCAAACGGTGCTTCAATGCTCTTGAAGTGGATCATGGCCTGATACTGGGCGACCTTGTGCTCGGCTGCTTCAAGCTCTGCCTTGGCTGACTGCTCGTTGGCATTCTGCACCGAGACAGACTGGCCAGACACCGCCTGTGACTGCCCCATGGACCGCCAGCGTGTGGCGGTTATGGAAGCGAGGCCGTATTTGGCCTGCGCAACCTTGAGATCCGCCTGGGCCTGAGCGTATTCGGCATCCAGTCTGGGCGTATTGATCTCGGCCAGAAGATCGCCTTTTTTCACGACCGCACCGTAATCCTGGTACCACATTTTCACGTAGCCCGAGACCTGCGCATAAATGGGCGCCTCGTACCATGCGCTGATTGTACCCGGCAGGGTCATGGACATGGTTGGCGGTGCCGGCTTGGGCTGCACCAGAGCCACATCCGGCACCCGGCTATAAGCCGCATCCTGCTGAATGCGAACGCCATTGCTGGCGCGCTGGAGCAGCAGGTGCGTAATATCCGCCACTATGACAACCACAAGAAGAATGATGAAGATTCTGCCTTTGCGGGAAACAGACATCAGACAGCCTCCTGCCGGTGGGCCGTATCCGTGCTGGATGGCTTTTCCGGACGATGATGGAAAATTACATAAACACAGGGGACAAAAAGTAGGGTGGAAATGGTGGCCACGATCAGCCCGCCAATAACCGCCTTACCCAGTGGCGCATTTTGCGAATTGCTTATGGCCATGGGCACCATGCCGATAATCATGGCCGAAGCCGTCATGATAACCGGACGGATACGGCCTATCCCTGCCTCGACCGCAGCCGCCACGGCACTGCGGTGCATGGCAAAGCGTTCCTTGGCGAAGGACACCACCAGAATGGAATTGGCCGTAGCCGTTCCCATGCACATGATAGCCCCCGTCAACGCAGGCACGGAAAGGCGTGTCTGGGTCAGGAACAGGCTCCATGCAATACCGGCCAGAGCACCCGGCAGTGCGGAGATGATGATGAAAGGATCAATCCAGGACTGGAAGTTGATCACAATCAGCATGTAGATCAGCACTACCGAAACCACGAGCCCTGCAATCAGCTCCACATAAGCGCTGTGCATGGTTGTGGCCTGACCACGGATATCCACCGCAACACCACGCGGCAGATCGCCTTTTGATGCCGCAATCTCACGTTTGACCTGAGCCAGAACAGACCCGAGATCGGTAAACTCGGTGGAAACGTAGATATCGATATCGGGCATGGAGTTGTAGTGAGACACCTGACCCGGTGTACCGATAGCTTTGATCGTGCTGATGCTACCCAGAAGCTGCATGTCTTTGCCGTTGGGATCGCCATCTCCCTTGTCTACAGGGATGGTCAGCAGGTTGTTGTAGTGTGTGAGCTGATCCTGGGAGACATAGACATTCAGCGGGAACGTAATGCCGGTCTTGGGGTCAAGCCAGTATTGCGGGTCCACTGTCTGACTGCCCGAAAGGGTCATCAGTTCGTTGTTGGCAATATCACCTTCCGTCATGCCCGTGGCCTGACTGAATGTGCGGTTGCCCTGCACGAACAGTGTTGGTGTGTTCATGGTCTGCTGGATAACGGTATCCACGGCACCATGTATGCTGCGCAGGCGATTAACCAGCAGGCGGGCATAGCGATAGTTATCGCGAATATCAGGCCCGGAGATCTGGATATCAACCGGTGCAGGTGAACCGAAGTTGAGGATTTTCTCGGTCAGATCCGCGGGCTGGAAGGTAAAGACCGTGCCGGGGAAGCTGGCCGAAAGCTTGCGCCGAAGCAGGGCGCGGTAATCCCATACGGGAGAAGCCTCGTCCTTGAGGGTAATGCTCAGGTCGCAATCCTGCGTGCCAATTGTAGGCGTGGGAATGAACGCCTGGTTATGTGGACCTTCAGGCAGACCGCAATTGTTGATGATCCCTTCTACCTTGCCCGGCAAAAGAGCCTCAATACGGTTGTCAACCAGACTGACGATCCGGCCCGTAGTTTCAATACGGGTACCCAGAGGGGCACGCATATGCATCTGTAGCGCACCTGATTTGACCTCGGGGAAGAAGTCCTGCCCCACCACTGCGAACAGGGCGAGAGAGAGCACGGACAGCCCCAGAAACACCGCGACAAACTTGCGGCGTTTGTTAACCGCGCGTTCCAGTACCCGCCCATAGCGGAGCTTGAAAGCGTGGAAGGCATGCTCGAACTTGTTTTGGAACCGCCCGAAGAACCCTTTGGGCAGGGCTTCAT
The DNA here is from genome assembly GCF_047721125.1 of Acetobacter papayae. Classification (NCBI taxonomy): domain Bacteria; kingdom Pseudomonadati; phylum Pseudomonadota; class Alphaproteobacteria; order Acetobacterales; family Acetobacteraceae; genus Acetobacter; species Acetobacter papayae. Next base: position 65,645 of record NZ_JBDNWF010000002.1, read on the forward strand.
GTTCATCACCATGCAGGCCGGGATGCACCTGCCCTGCGAGCAGATATTTGGCCATGGTAGGCACGAGTGTGCGAGAGAGGATGAACGATGCCAGCATGGCGAAAACAATCGCTTCGGCCATAGGCATGAACAGCCAGCCCGCCACACCGCTCAGGCGGAACAGCGGTGTCCACACAATGCAGATGCACAGGGTGGAAACCAGTGTGGGAATAACGATCTGGTTGGCCGCATCGATAATGGCGGTTTCCAGATCCTTGCCCATTTCAAGATGGGTATCGATATTCTCGATCATGACGGTTGCGTCATCCACCAGAATACCAACTGCCAGCGCCAAGCCACCCAGTGTCATGACGTTGATGGTCTGCCCCGCCCACAACAGGCAGATGATGGCTGCCAGAATGCACAGCGGAATAGACGTGGCAATAATGATGGTGGAGCGCCAGGAGCCGAGGAACAGCAGCACGACAAGACCTGTCAGCACTGCGGCTGTCAGCATTTCGCGCACCACATCCTTGATGGCGTCCTTAACGAATACCGAGGCATCGCTCAGCACCGAAATATGGACATCCGGCGGTACAAGCTGCCGGACACGAGGTAGCAGTTCCTTGGTTCTGGACACGACATCAAGGGTCGAGGCCTCGCCACTTTTCATGACGACGATCATGACGCCCTGCTTGCCTTGAACCAGCACAAGGTTGGTCTGCGGGTGTCCGCCACGGTACACGTTGGCTACGTCATGCACATAAATAACGGAGTTACCCACGCGCTTGACGGGAATATCGCCCAGTTCCTGCATGGAGCGTGGGGTAGCGTTGGTCTGCACCATCCAGTCCGTGCGGTTGATTTTCTGATCGCCTGCGGGCAGCACGATGTTCTGCGTACGCAGGGCGTTCTGCACGTCCATGGCGGAGAGATGATGCGCCTGAAGCTGCTTCTGGTTGAGAGCAACCATGATGAAGCTGTCCATACCGCCGTAAGCCTGCGGCAGAACAGAACCCGGCACGGTCACGAGAATGGGGCGGATGCGCGTCATCGCGATCTTGAACAGATCTGACGGGGTCTGCTTGTCAGACGTTACCTGCAGCGCCAGAACCGGCACCGAGGACGCATCCAGACGCATGACCATGGGCGCTGGAATGTTATCAGGCAACTGCTTGATAACGGTCTGGGAAATAGCCGTAACTTCGGCTTCAGCTTCACCGATATCCGTTCCGGGCTGGAAGTAGATATTGACGATGCTGCGGCCGTAATACGAGCTGCTTTCCATATGCTCGATGCCCTCCACAGTGGAGGTCACGGCCAGTTCGTAGTTGTAGGTTATGCGTCCTGCGAATTCCTCTGGCAGCATGCCGCCGTATGTCCACACAACGGACACCACGGGCAGCTTGATATTGGGAAACACATCGGTTGGCGCGCGCATAACAGATAGCACGCCAAACGCGAGAATGAGCATTGAAAGGACCACAAAGGTGTAGGGCCGTTTCAATGCGGTTATGACGATTGCATTCATGCCTTCCCAGTTCTCGATGGATTGTGGTCGGGATCGGCCTGAAGTTAGAAATTTTTTATTCAAAAATCTGTTACAAAAAATTTTATTGATATAAAAAACAAATTAATATCGCTCTGGGTAACCCTCAAAAAGTGGCATTCCGTGCCGTTTTTCAGCGGTTGCCGGGTCTTTCCGCTTTCCCTATCATGCCCCGCACAAACCATTTCGATACCAGAACGCAGGAACCATATCATGACAGAATCGACCACCATGCGTTCGGTGCAACTCATAGAACCTGGCAAGCCTTTTGCCCTGCGTGCAGTATCCATTCCCTCACCCGCTCAGGGCGAGGTTCTGGTGCGGATCAATGCCTGTGGTGTCTGCCGGACGGACCTGCACATCCTTGATGGGCTGCTTGATTTGGGTGGGCGAAACTTTGCCGTGGGCCATGAAATTGCAGGCACCATTACCCAGTGCGGTGCAGGTGTGGCGGATTCATGGCTGGGACTGCGGGCCGCTGTTTATTATTACGAAGGATGTGGCCACTGCGGCTACTGCCTGAAAGGAGACGAGCACCTCTGCCCCACACCACGTGCGCAGCCCGGTTTCAACGCGGATGGTGGTTTTGCGGAATATGTGTGCGTGCCGGTGCGCAACTGCGTTCCCCTGCCCGATCATGTTTCCACAGCCGAAGCTGCTATCATGGGCTGTGCGGGTTCAACAGCCGTGCATGCGGGGCGTTTGGCTACTATCAGGCCCGGAGAGTGGGTAGTGGTTTACGGCATGGGTGGCGTAGGGCTGGCCCTGCTGCAATATGCCAAAAATGCCGGAGCGCGGGTAATTGCCATTGGCCGTGGCGGAGCGCGGGAAACCCTCGCTCATGAAAACGGGGCCGAGCACACCATAGATGCCACGCATGAGCCTGATATTGCCGCTCGTGTCAGGGAAATCACAGGTGAAGGGGCTGATGTCGTTTTTGAACTGGTTGGCACGGCCGCCAGCATCCGTTCAGGTATGGACATGCTGCGCCGCCGGGGGCGGCTGGTGTTGATCGGTTATACGCAGGACACGTTCCAGACTCACCCGATTGACCTGATTGTGCGGGAAGTCTCGTTTATCGGCTCTGTCGGCGCGACGCTGTCGGACCTGCACGAAGCCATAGACCTGCTGGCGCGGGGCATCCTGCGTGTGCCTGTTGCCCAGACCCTGCCGCTGGAGGCATTTGAAACCGCCCTTGCGCAAACCCGCAAGGGTGGCCTGCCCGGCCGTGTTGTTCTGACCCCCTAAGGGCAATAGTTTTCAGCCCCGCATGCTTATGAGTGTCTGCAACTCCTGCTCAAACACGCTCATGTTCATGCGGGTGTAGTCCCGGTAATCAAAATCGATTGTGGATTCCGTTTCTGAAACCATGCTCCACAGGCCTTCGCGCAGCAGAGAAGCAACGGCCATGACCTGCAAACGGTAGCGCAGGGCCCCATCTGGCGGGTGACCATAATAAAGTGTCAGCATGGTCTCGCGCTGTTCTGGGTCGAAAGCATTGTTCGAAGCCAGATTGCCTAGGTCGAACAGTGGAGCATTAAAGCCGCCATAGTCCCAGTCAATCAGCCATAACCGCTCGCCATCATCGAGAAAGTTCGCGGGCAGCAGGTCATTATGGGCAAAAAGCGTTTCCGTCGGTCCCAGACCCTGCTCCAGTTCCTGCGTTATTCGTTCCAGCCGCTCAAGCTGTGTAATCGGTCGCGCGCCTTTCTGACGTAACACCCTCAGATAGTTACGCAGCACATGAAAAATCCAGAAACTCAGGGCTGGCCCTGCAAGATGTTCGCGCAGGCCCGTATGCATGCGCCGCACAAGTTCCACCACAGCCGGAAGGCGCGCACGCACCCCAGCCGCATCGAGCGTCTTCCCTTCGATGAAATCAATAACCAGAAGGTCTGCTTCCGCATAGCGCACAGGTGGTGAAATACCGGCCAGAGCCGCCGCGTAAGAGGCCGCCTGCTCATTAAAGCGCATGACATTATGCAGCGGGATATCCTGGCCCACGCGCACGACATAGCGGCGGGAGCCATCCTCCACCACAAAATTGCTGTTTGTAATGCCGCCCCCCAGCGGGCGAGGGTCAACCGGGGCCGTCCAGCATGGCAGCGCCCTCAGCCGATCATGCAGTGTGTGTGTCATGAACCGTACCCCGGTATCCTGTCATACGAAACTGCGGGCCGTCCAGGCCCGCTTCTCTGCCTGCTGCCCCTTACCCCAGAATACGGGTGCGCTGCTCATCGTAAAGTGGTTTCAGATGGGCTTTTGCCGGCACACGGGTTGTTGCGACATCCAGCTCATAGGCACCAGACAACACGAACTCATCCGTTACGTCCCCTTCGGGCTGTCTGACATAGCCATAAGCAATGGGCTTGCCGATCGTATGCCCGAACCCGGCCGAGCCAACCCAGCCTACGCGCTCACCATTTCGGTAAATGGTTTCACGTCCCAGCAGAACCACTGATGGGTCATCTACCGTAAAGCAGACCAGTTTCTTGCGCAGCGGCGCATCACGCCGTTTTTCCAGCGCCTCACGCCCGATGAACGGCAGTCCGCTTTTCATCTTGAGCAGCCAGCCCAGCCCGGCTTCATATGGGGTATGATCCGGCCCGATATCTGAACCGAAAGCCCTGTACCCTTTTTCCAGTCGCAGGGTTTCAATGGCGCGATATCCAGCATTGCGGATGCCAAAAGCCTGCCCCGCCTGCATGAGCGCATCATAAACAGTTGCAGCAAACTCAACCGGAATATGCAACTCCCAGCCCAACTCTCCAACATAGGTCACGCGCAATGCACGCACTGGAGCGCCTGCTATATGCAGTGTACGCCATGTGCCAAATGGGAAAGCTGCGTTGGAAACATCATCACGCGTCAGTTTTTCCAGCACATGCCGGGCCTCAGGCCCCATGAGCGACAGGGTGGAATACATGGAGGACACATCGAGCAGGCGTGCATCCATACCATCGGGAATATGCCGCCTGAGCCAGTCGAAATCACGCGTTGCAGCCCCTGTGCCGCACACAAGGTAATACTCATCCTGCGCGATCCGGGCGGCGGTAAAGTCCGATTCAATGCCGCCATGTGTGTTCAGCATCAATGAATAGATCAGGCTACCAACCGGCTTGTGCACATTGGCCGCGCTGATAATGGATAAAGCATCGGCGGCATCCCGCCCGACCAGCGCGAATTTGGCGAAAGATGTCTGGTCGAACACGCTCACCGCATCGCGCGTAGCGGCATGCTCCCGCGCAACGGCTCCAAACCAGTTCGGACGATTGAAGGTGTAGTGATCCGCCGCGTCTTCACCCGCTTCGGCAAACCAGTTTGGACGTTCCCAGCCCAGTTTTTCGCCAAACACCGCGCCCTGAGCCTTAAGGCGGTCATAAAGCGGAGAACGCCGCAGGGGGCGCCCGCTCTTATATTCCTCGCTGGGCCATGCAATCGTGTAGTGTTTAGCATAGGCTTCCAGCGTGCGGCTGCGCACCCAGTTGACATCCTGATGATTGCGTCCGAAGCGCAGAATATCCACCGGGGACAGATCATAAGGGGGCTCTCCCCCCACGATCCATTCAGCCAGAACCTTGCCTGCACCGCCCCCGGCTGCAATGCCAAAGGCGTTAAAGCCGCAACCCAGATAATAATTGTCCAGTTCCGGTGCCAGCCCGAGAATGAAGTTGCCATCGGGCGTAAAGCTTTCTGGCCCGTTGATCAATTCTTTCACTCCGGCAGTAGCTAGTGCAGGCACGCGGCCCAGAGCCAGCTCTGTCAACTGCTCGAAATGATCGAAATTCGAACCCAGAAGCTGGAAATTGAACTTGTCGGGAAAACCATCCGCAGCCCAGGCTATGGGGTTAGGCTCATACCCGCCCATGACCAGCCCGCCTACTTCTTCCTTATAATATGTCAGGCGGTCAGGGTCGCGCAGGGTGGGCAGGCTGGAGGTAACGCCTGCAATCTGTTCGGTAATCATGTACTGGTGCTCGACCGAGACCAGCGGCACATTCACACCAACCTTGGCCCCCAGTTCACGCGCCCATTGTCCTGCACAGTTCACGACAATCTCGCACTGCACTGTGCCGCGGCTGGTCTGCACTTCTGTCACGCGGCCGTTTTCAACCTTGAAACCCGTGACATCGGTATCCTCAAAAATCCGCGCACCGTGCATGCGCGCACCCTTGGCGAGCGAGGCGGTAATATCGGACGGGTTGGCCTGTCCATCAGTCGGCAGGAAGGCCGCGCCGACAAGGTCCGAAATATCCATAAGCGGCCACAGGTCGAGGGCTTCTCTGGGTGTCAGCAGGTGCATTTCCAGCCCGAAGGAGCGGGCCGTGGTGGCCTGCCGCCGCACCTCGGTCCAGCGTTCCTCGTTGCAGGCTAGCCTGAGACCCCCATTCATTTTCCAGCCCGTGGCCAGACCGGTTTCCTGTTCAAGGGTTTTGTACAGCTTGACGGATTCACCCAGTAACTGGGTGATATTCGCATTGGAGCGCAACTGCCCCACCAGCCCCGCCGCATGGAATGTGGTGCCCGATGTCAGCTTATGTCGTTCAATGACGATCGTATCCTTCCAGCCCAGCTTGGCCAGATGATACGCGGTCGAGGCTCCCATGATGCCCCCGCCAATAATGACAACACGCGCTTGTGTGGGAAACTCCGACATGAACCTTGCTCCGTGCGGCCGGAAAGACTTTCCCGGACTGTGCTTTTCGTCTCAGGGGTTCAGTGTGCGGCTTTTCCCATCCAAGTCAACATTAAAACCACATAATATGTTGTTTTCAGTGGGTATGCAGTGAAAGTCCTTCACTTGCTCTCAGCACACCCAGCAAATCTGCCGGAGTTTGTACCAGTTGGTGTGCATCAACCAGCATGTCTGCGTCCTGCCAGCCCCACAGGACGCCTATGGCCTCTATGCCGACTGCGCGTGCGGCTTCCATGTCACTGGCGGCGTCTCCCACCATGATTCTGGCTCCTGCGGGCAACAATGTGCGCAGAACCTCGACTTTGGTGGGGTAGACATCACTCCCGATTACATCGCTAAAGGCGTGGCTCAGATCATGTTCCACCAAAAAGCGCTCAATAACTGCCCGGCGGCTTGAACTGACGATAACAAGAGGCTCCTGCCCTGCCAGACTGTCCAGAACACCGCGCATGCCTTGGACCAGTGGTGGTATGGCAGCATTGCTGGCGGCTTCTGCGGCCATGGCGTCACTAAACGCTACTGGATCGACCCCGAGTGCCTTACCCAGTGTTTCAAAGGTAAGGGGCCGCAGGCGCTGGAAGGGGCGTACATCGTCCGGCAGGTCGATCCCGAACCGTGCTGCGGTCTTGTTCAGAACGCCGCCCCACATGTGCAGAGAGTCTGAAATAACGCCATCAAAATCAAAACAGATCATGTCTGTCTCCACCGTACAGACCTGCCCGCCCGGCCATGCCCACCCCAGCAGGGTGGCGCGCTTACGGCGCGTGCAGGTGTTTTTTTTGTTTCAGGCAACGAGTTCCGCGGGCTCGGACGCGCCTATCGCGCGGCAGCAGGCGGTCAGGGTATTGGCCAGCAGGCAGGCTATGGTCATGGGGCCAACACCGCCGGGTACGGGCGTGATAGCTCCGGCCACTTTGGCAGCGCCCTCAAAGGCCACATCGCCTACCAGAACCGCCTTGCCGTCACGTTCGATACGATTGATCCCGACATCGATAACAACGGCACCCGGCCTGATCCATTTACCCGGAATGAGCTCGGCACGCCCTGCGGCCACGACCAGAATTTCGGCCTGTCTGACTTCCGCCTCCAGGTCCCGTGTTCTCGAATGCGCGATACTGACCGTGCATTTTTCAGCCAGAAGAAGCTGCGCCATGGGTTTGCCCACAATATTGGATGCCCCCACGACCAAAGCCTTGTAACCAGCCAGACTGCCCAGCCTGTCGCGTAGCAGCATGAGGCAGCCAAGGGGTGTGCAGGGCACCATGGCCTCCTGCCCGGTAGCGAGCAGCCCGGCATTGACTACATGAAAGCCATCGACATCTTTTTCGGGGGTGATGGTATTGATAACCTTGCGTGCATCCATATGCGCGGGCAGAGGCAACTGCACCAGAATGCCATGAATGGCGGTATCGGCATTCAGCCGCCCGATCAGGTTCAGCAGTTCAGTCTCCGAGGCATCGGCGGGCAACCGAAAAGCGTGCCCATTCATGCCCACTTCGGCCGTCATGCGCTCCTTGTTGCGCACATAGACCGTAGAGGCGGGGTCCTCTCCCACCATGACAACCGCCAGCCCCGGCACAATGCCATATTCGGCCTTCAGCCGCGTAACCTGCGTGGCTACTTTCTGCCTCAGGGTTGCAGCAAACGCCTTGCCATCGATAATATCCGCCCGCACTTTGTTCATATCTGTCACACCTGCCCCACTGCGTTTCATACGGCTCTACCCTGCCGGCTGCTTTCGCGCATGAAACAACAGGCAGCAGGGTTGTGCTGACCTGTCTGTGCTTTTGTGTGGCTGATTGTCCAGCGGGAAAAAATACGGCTTATCGATCGACCATGCAGGGGCGGCCATCCTGATCGAGGGCCACAAACGTGAACCGCGCCTGAGTCACTTTCTGCCGGATTGCTGTGCGCCGCACCCTGCGGATGGCTTCAACCTCGATTGTCATGGATGTACGGCCTACTCGCAGGATACGTGTGTAGACATTCAGTTCATCTCCCACCGCCATGGGACGATGAAAAACCAGACCATCGACCGCTACCGTGGCGCATTTGCACCCAGCCCGGTCTTCCGCTGCCGTGCTGGCCGCCAGATCCATATGCGAGGCAACCCACCCGCCAAACACATCGCCTGCGGCATTGGTGTCACGCCGCATGGCCACCACGCGCACGGCCAGATTAGCATCGTGAATCCAATTACTCTGTTCCGCATTTTCCACTGAAATGGCTCCGGTCATGATATAACAGCATAAGGAAAATTGCACATTTTCCCCTTATCCGTAACGCGCTTAATGCACAGATGAGCCCTGCCCGGCCTTTTTTCACACAGGGTTGATCATACGCCCATGCGTTCAAGAGCGATGAATGGAAGGTTATTCCATCCAACCCGGCAGGAATAAAACGCAATTCCCGTGATATATATGCCTTAACACATCAGAAAACGTGATCTGTTCACAGGAGCAAGGCTCCTTGCTGCGGATTACATCCAGAAAAAGGCCGAATATCGTGCAAACAGCAGCCTCCACACGTCAGCCCGTGCTTTTCCTGCCGCATGGTGGTGGACCGTGCTTTTTCATGGACTGGCCGGGGTGGGAAAATCTGGCCGCCCATCTGCAAGGGCTGGCCATAACCCTGCCCAGAAAGCCTTCGGGTATTGTGGTCATGTCCGGCCATTGGGAGACCGCCGTGCCGACAGTCACAACGGGCGAACACCCTCCCCTGATCTATGATTATTACGGCTTTCCCGAACATACTTACGCGTTGCAATACCCTGCCCCCGGTTCACCCACACTGGCGGCCCATGTGCAGGCTCTCCTCCAGCAGAACGGGCTTGCCTGTCAGGATGATGCCAAGCGTGGCTTCGACCATGGGGTTTTTATCCCGTTTTTGCTCGCGTTCCCTGATGCCGATATTCCCGTTGTTGAGCTCTCCATGAGTGCGCAACTGGATGCCGCACAGGAAATGCGCGTTGGTCAGGCGCTTGAGCCCCTGCGTGATGAAAATATCCTGATTATCGGCACGGGCATGAGCTACCATAACCTGCGGCACTTCATGAGTGGTAGCCCCAAAACGGATGAGACATCCGTGCAGTTCGATACATGGCTGCGCGACACGCTCGAAGCCTCGCCTCAAGAACGTAACCAGCGCCTGCTGGCGTGGGAGAATGCTCCCGGGGCGCGCATCTGCCACCCGCGCGAGGAGCATCTTCTGCCTCTTATGTTTGCGGCGGGTGCCGCTGGCAATGATGTGGGCACCCGCACCTACAGCGATACTGTCATGGGCAAGGCGCTTTCAGGCTTCCGCTTCGGATAGGTTCGGCCTCTGGTATCAGCGCCATCTGTCTGATTTGGCGCTTGCTGCCTTGGGTTAGTGCGCTTTCATTGTCTGGCATGGATATTCCATGCTAGAAACTATTTGCTGATACATTCGTCAGGCGATCTCGTGCCTGAAAGCAGGAAAGAAAACGCCATGTCATCCTCCACGTCACTGAGCACAGCTACCCTGACCAGCAGCCTGCTCGATACGCTGACTTCAGACACGGATACGACGGATACGAGCAGTTCCACCGGAACCAGTTCTTCATCTTCCTCGTCTTCTTCCAATGTTACGATCACATCAGCCAGTGCTGATGGAACGCCGGTTATTATTGAAAAAGATTCAAGCGGAAATATCGTTTCGGTCATGAGCGTCAGCGGCACGCAGACAACCGACCAGAGCAACAGCAGCGACCAGACCGGGCTGAGCCTGTACGCCTGATAGAATTATCCTATGTGGTGGCCTTCTCTGGCCCACCTGATTTAAAAAACCCGCCTGCCTCTCATGATGGCAGGCGGTTTTTTTGTTCGAAAAACAATCAAAAGTCCCAAGTATGCGTAGCCCTTTTAGGGGCCGGACTGGCGGCCCCTAAAAGGGCACTTCAGGCTAGTTCCTTGAGCGCTTCAAAGCGCGCTGGGTCTTTCATTTTTAACCGTCCTGCTGCGCCGTATCCTACAACAAAGGATACAATCACCAGAACGCCCACGCCCCACGCGGCAACCGAGGCGTTATCTCCCCCGATCAGGGTTGGTAGATTGGCAATAGCGATCCCCAGACAGAGCAGCAGCCCGCCCAGCGCCCCAACAGGTGCTACAAGCGTATGCCAGACATGCCCTTTACCGGCGCGACGCACATTAAAGAACGCCAGAATGGACAGGCAGGTCATGGACAGAATAACTATGTAACCCAGTGTTCCGGCTGTGGCCGCCCAGGCATAAATCTGGGTTACGGGGTCAAGACCCAGCACAACAAGCACGATCAGCCCCACCAGTGAGGTGCCAGTCTGAACCAGCGAGGACATATGGGGAGATTCATGCGTGTCATGCACCCGCGAAATAACCGAAGGCAGCACGTTGTAGCGTGCCATGACAAACTGATAGCGCACCACCACATTATGAAAGGCCAGAATACAGGCGAACAGGCTGGTTATCAGCAGAACATTGACGATATCTGAAGCCACTTTACCCATATAAGTGTTGATAAATATCAAGTACATATCGCCTGTGTGTTCGTTGGCCATCTGTACGGTCTGGCCAAGACCGATCCCCGCGACCTCGCACCACATGGAAATGACGTAAAACAGGCCAACGCCAAACACCGCAATATAGGTCGCGCGCGGAATTGTCACTTCAGGGTTGCGCGCTTCGTCACGGAAAATGACGGTCGATTCAAAACCAATGAAGCAGTAAATAGCAAACATCAGCCCCAGACCGGGCGACCCACTCAGTGCCGCATAAAGCGTGAAAGGGGCCGGGTCCAGCACCGCTGGGCCTTTTGTTGCCAGCACAACCAGATCCGCCAGCAGAACAACCCCGACTTCCAGCACTAGGGCTACGCCAAGAAAGCGCGAGCTCATTTCAATATGCCGGTAACCCAGAAAGCCCGCAACAAACACAACCACAAACGACATGACCCACCACGGCACGGAAATGGACAGGGTGTTGTGCAGCAGTTCGGCCAGCGTGTAGCCAAGATAGGCTTCCAGCGCCAGAACGATAAATGTGTATGAAGCCGTGGCCAGTGTAGCCGATGCCAACCCGACCTGACGGCCAAGCCCTTTCTGGATATAGGCGTAAAACGCCCCGGCATTGGTCACATAGCGCGACATGACAATAAAACCGGCGGTAAACAGATACATGATCAGTGTGGCGATAGCCGCATCAAGTGGAGCCGCAATGCCATTGCCCATGGCGATGATAAGCGGGCTGTTGGCTGCCATGACGGTTAGCGGCGCTGCGGCTGCCACCACCATCATGACAATGGAGGCCACGCCGAGGTTTCCCTTCAACCCTGAAGGCCCGCTCTCCGAAACCGGGACTGTTCTATTTTCTTTTGTCAAAGTCTTTCCCTTTCCACGCAACGTGATGACATGCCCCGGAACCATCAGGGTTCTGCCTTTTCCCTGCGGAGTTCATTACAATTTCGCAACAATTCACCCACTCAAAACCCACATCCTGCGGATAAGCCCCGTTATTCCCACCACACGCCGGGCATGCCTCGCGGGCAGGTTGATCTGTCATGTTATGACTGCTGTCCGCCTGAGCTAATGACAGCCGGGCACAATCTGATAACATCAGGGCACAGTCACACAGGCTCAGTGGTTCCCTGATGACATGCGGCCTCTTGGTGCTGGGCCGTCTTTCGCTTCATCATAGGCATGATACACTCGGTGCTGCCGGTTTCATGTGCCAGCGGAAAAGCGCGGGGTTATGCTATGTCCGGGCGCATGGACCATAACCCACCAGCAGGACCCGTCATGACGTCTTTTCCCTACCCTTCCCTGCTTGCTGCAGCACAGGCACTGGCGGATGGCCGCACGACAGCCCGTGCGCTGGTCGAACAGGCTCTTGAGCGTATCAATGACCCGCAGGGTGAAGGGGCGCGGGTTTTCATGACAGTCCATGCGGATGCAGCCCGCTGGCAGGCAGACATCATGGACACGCTGCGTCAGCAGGGGCGCGCCCCCACTATTGCGGCAGGCCTGCCTGTTTCCGTTAAGGACCTGTTTGACGAGGCGGGCTGTGTCAGCCGAGCAGGCTCCTTGGTGCTGGAAAACGCTGCTCCGGCCAGTATGGATGCCCCAGCCATACGCAACATTAAGCAGGCAGGCATGCTCAGTATGGGGCGCACGACCATGACGGAGTTCGCTTTTTCGGGCGTGGGCATTAACCCCCATTTTGGCACCCCGGCTAATCCGTGGCGCAGGCAGGAGCAGCGTATTCCCGGCGGATCTTCTTCCGGGGCCGCCATTTCGGTTTCGGACGGTATGGCTCTGGCCGGTATTGGCAGTGACACCGGGGGGTCGTGCCGTATACCGGCGGCTCTGACCGGGCTAGTCGGGTTCAAACCCACAGCAGGACGTATTTCCACGCAAGGTACCATTCCCCTCTCTTCGACGTTGGATTCAGTCGGCAGTATCGGCCGCACGGTTCGCTGCTGCTGGGCTGTAGACAGCCTGATGGCCACAGGCACCTTACATGTGCAGGATGCACCAAACGGCCGAACCGGTAGCACCCTTCGCCTCGGTATCCTAAGCACAATGGTCATGGACGGGATGGATCAGACCGTAGCGCAAACATGGGAACACTGCCTCAGCCGCCTTGCCGCCAAAGGCGTTGCGCTTGAAACATTCTCTTGCCCGCCTTTGCTCGATATTCCCACCGCCAACAGCAAGGGGGGCTTTCCCGCAGCCGAGGCGCTGGCATGGCATACCCCCCTGCTGGCGGAACATGCCCAGACTTATGATCCGTTCGTTTTGCAGCGTATTCTGCGGGGGCATGAACAGACTGCCGTTGACTATATTACCCTGTTGCAAGCCCGCGCCCGGCTGATCAGGCAGGCGGCGGATATCATGGTGCATTATGATGCCGTCATTCTGCCAACCGTGCCGGTTATCGCTCCTAAAATCAGTGATATGGATGACAACGCACAATACGTTGCCACCAATATGCTGCTGCTTCGCAATACGGCCATTGCCAATTTTCTGGACCTGTGCGCCATCAGCCTGCCATGCCACAAACCGGGCGATACCCCGGTCGGGCTTATGGTTATGGGCCAGAACGGGCAGGATAGCAGGCTGTTTGAGATTGCAGCACAGCTTGAACATCTTCTGGCGGAGTAAGCATTCTGGAAAGAGCTTCTCATGTCCTGTATGGGCGCCGATCAGGCATGAGAAGCCAGTAACACCGCCTTCAGTGGCTTATGCCATACGCTTCATAAAAGTGTCACACACTCCCGGCCAACCTGATTTTTCCCTTTGAAAAGGGACGCTCACGGCCTCTTTTACAATCTATTCCTCAAGCCTTTCCCTTATCCATTCAGGGTTCCGATCGGCTTTGCAGACAGCCAGCATGTGAAATCGGGTTGTGGCTGCTCTATCGCCATTTATGAATCTTTGGTTTACAAATGATTATTCCCTTGAATAAAGGGCCATGTGACGACCGCTTGCCGGGATTCCGCTACTCCGAGTTTCCTTATCCGGCGCCGATAAGAAAAGGCGTTCTCGGCTTGTTCACTAGCAAAACTGAAACAGCCCCTCCCAAGGGCCGGCGCGCTTTCAAGGACAGCGGGCAGTCTCCCGCTTTGATCGTGATCAGCTGTTTTATCAAAGGATTTCTCCCTGATGACCGACAGCTGCAAGGTCTTGATGATCTTTCCGCTTTTCAACGCAGGTTCGTTCTGGAACTACAAGGAAACCTGTGATCTGACAGGCGCACGCTACCCGGCGGCGCCGCTCGGCATGATCACGGTTGCTGCGCTGCTCCCGAAGCACTGGGAAGTCAGGCTTATCAACCGCAACACCGAGCTTTTGACGGAAGAAAACTTCGCTTGGGCCGATATGGTGATGACAGGTGGAATGCTGCCCCAGCGTAATGATGCGCTGCATATTATCGATATGTGCCGGGCCAACGGCAAACCGGTCGTGATTGGTGGCCCTGATGTAACGTCCAGCCCTGATGTCTATAGCGCTGCCAATTTTCAGGTTCTCGGAGAAGCCGAGGAGATCATGACCGACTTTATTGCGGCATGGCAGCGCGGGGATACAGAGGGTGTTTTCAAGGCTCCCATGGGCAAGACCGATGTCACCTTGAGCCCGACACCGCGTTTTGACCTGCTGAAGCTTGATCAGTACCTGCATGTCGGGGTTCAGTTCTCCCGTGGATGCCCGTTCAGTTGCGAATTTTGCGATATTATCGAACTCTATGGCCGGACGCCGCGCACAAAAACGAATGAGCAGGTACTGGCGGAACTTGATGCCCTGTATGCACTCGGTTATCGCGGGCATGTCGATTTTGTCGATGACAACCTGATTGGCAACAAGAAGGCGCTCAGGAAATTTCTGCCTGATCTGAAAGCGTGGCAGAACAAAAAGAACTTTCCTTTCGAATTTTCCACTGAAGCATCGATCAATCTGGCAGACGATGCCGATCTGTTGCGCGATCTTTCCCAGAGCAATTTTTTCGCTGTTTTTATCGGGATCGAAAGTCCGGATACGGACACTCTGGTTATGACGCAGAAAAAGCAGAATACACGCCGCAGTCTGCAACAGAGTATCGAAACAATTCACAGGGCCGGTATTTTTGTGAATGCGGGTTTCATTGTCGGTTTTGATAGTGAAAAAGGTAGCGTCGCCGCAGGTATGGTCGAATGTATCGAAGATACGGCCATTCCTGTCTGCATGGTTGGTCTGCTTTATGCCCTGCCCACAACACAGCTGACCAAACGGCTGCTCAGTGAAGGACGGCTTTTCGTCGATGACGGGCAGACGCAATCAGGTGACCAGTGCACTGCCGGATTGAATTTCGAGACAAAACGCCCCCGTCGCGATGTGCTGGATGATTACAGGACGGTGCTCAGGACCATCTATGCGCCCGGGGCTTATTTTGATCGCGTCCGCCGGTTGGGGCGTATGCTTAAACGAACGCGCGGCCACCGGATGATAAAAGGGGATCTTCGCAGTTTTGTAAGGTTACTTTTCAGGATTCATAGTGCAGGCCCGGGAACCGCCCGGCAATTCTGGCGCATGCTTTTGGATTGCGCCCTGCATAACTCCAAAGCACTGCCCTATGTTGTCATGACAAGTGCTTTATATTTACACCTTGGTCCATTCGCGCGACAGGTCGTTGAAGAGATTGATCGCGAAATCACCAATATTGATCAGGGGTATTGGAAAATACCACCTTTCCGGACGGTTCCCGTCGAGGCTGAGCTCGAACTGGCCTGATTCTGTAGATAGCCTTCATTTCCCGGAACGCGGGGCAGAAATTTGCTGCGTCGTTCTGGGTTACCTTGCTGCTTTCATCGCCATGTAGTCCCTACACGGCTACAAATTTTGTGGATAGCGACGGCCTAGCTCATGGTTTTAGGTCAGCCCGAACAGAGTGTTGCCCCGTTGCAGGGCGCCGCGCTCGTGGACAGATTTTGCCGGCTCAAGCATATGCAGAATATGGTGTTTATTGACCTTGCCCGGCTTAACAGCCCACAAAAACCAACACGAAAGAGTAGCTGCACTTCCTGATTGCAAAGGTTAATAAATAGTGAAAGAGTGCATAGTCTGAACCGCTATGGTAGGCGATGCCTTTCCTGTCGGCTGCCGGCGTTACAAAGCTATTGGCGAGAAGGTTGACTGATATAACTATGCCAGTTTTCCCAATTATATCAGTCCATTATGGAGCTTTGTTCATACGAAAAGCCTTGCTGCCCTCGGCATATTACCTCACCCGATCGCAGTCTATATTTCGTTCAATAATCGCTCGGCAGTCCTCTGGATTGTTCGGCTATTCTTACCGGAAAACTAGAGGTTATTGAAACCATGAGCCATATCAGACGCAAGCTTGCAGGCTGCATGTTGGGGTGCGCTTTCACTATGGGGTGCTCTCACTCTCTACCCAAGGATGCTAACGCAACCTGCGGACAGCAACCCAATGCTCCCCGTAATGGTATGCATGGCCATATCATGACGAGTGTTGGAAATGGGCTGGGCCATATGGCACCGATGGCGCTCTCTGCCATACCCGGCATGAATGGAATAGGCGGCGGAATTGCTGGCATGGGCATGCAACAGGCCATGAACCGTGTTGGTATGGATCATACCCATGGCATGGGCAACAATGACCCCCTCCACCCCGAGGGTGAGGATTCTGAAGCGCCCGCTATACCCTCTTTCCCCTGTGAACCAGAAAAAAGCGTTCCTTCAACAATTAATAATCAGGACATCAAGTTTGACGAAGGAAAATAGCGCAGCGTACGAAGTGAACTTTTTATAAAAACCCACTCACGACACAAAATTTCCTGTATGATCTGTCCATGAAGTCTCCCGCCATAAAAAAGAAACGTAGCCTCTCTGCCAATAAGGATGCTGGCCCTGACCAGAAAACCCTGGTTATCCTGACAATGGTGACTCTGCTATTACTCGGTGGTGCTATCGGTTTTCGTATGCTGCTTAGTGCGCATCATGAAAATATTGGTGGGGCCTATACGCTGTTCGACACACAGGGGCAGAAAGTCACGCAGGATAATTTCCGCGGCCGCTACACGGCTCTTTACTTTGGCTACACACACTGCATCGACATATGCCCTCTCACGCTTGATACGATCTCTGCTGCACTCGAACGTATGGGGCCTGAAGGGCAGAATATTGTTCCGGTTTTTATTTCGGTTGACCCCCAGCGGGATACACCGGCAGTCATGCAGAATTATATCGCACGTTTTTCACCCCGGATTGTCGGGCTGAGTGGCTCTCCAGAACAGTTAAAGCCCGTTCTGGATGCCTTTCATGTTACGGTGCGTCGCCATTATGCCAAGGCCGTTGACTACCTGATTGATCATACATCCATTCTCTATGTCATGGATGGACAAAATCATCTGGCGGGGATGATCCCGATTGATGATAGCGCCGAACAGATGGCGCTTGATCTGGCCCGTATTCTGCATAAAAACTGAGAGACCAGATCCCTGCCCTTATAGGCTGAGCCGCACACCACCAAAATATGCCCGCGGTGAACCGGCATAAATAGACCCTGTGCTATTTGCCAGTGTGCCAGCGCCCGCCTGCTGGCCATTACTCAGCAACATATCGCTGATATTTGTAGCTCCCGCGATATAGGTCTGATTGGCGACATTCTGCACCTCGCAATACCAGTGCAGTCGATGCGCCCAGCCAAACCGGGCTGGCGGGTTATAATGCACTTCAAGATTGAGCAGCGCGTAACCGGGCGCTTTCAGTTGGTTGGCATTGTCCAGCCAGTATGAATCACGCCATGTGACTTCGGCGTAGCCTCCCAGCCCTTCTGCCGGGCCATCTGGTTGATCATACAGGAAGCGGGCATTGAGAAAATTCGGAATAACACCGGGAATGGCATTGCCATTGCGGCTGAATGAACGCGAAAGCGTGCTGTTGGAAAGAACTTCGGTATAATTAGTGTATATCTGATTGTCGTAAGTATAGCTTAGTTTAATTCGGCCGCCGGGAAGTGTTTTTGGTAATGGCCGCCAGTCTACACCCAGCACGATGCCACGATGCTGCGAAGCCGGGGCATTGAAAGTGTAGGTGCCAACCGTATTAACGCCCGCAGACTGGCTTACAAGCTCGTTATTGTAAAATTCGTAAAACCCTGTGGCCTGAATACGCAGCGTATCATCCGGGTGCCAGTCAGCACCGAGGTCTACCCCCACGCTGCTCTGGCTTTCTATCTGCGTATTGTTGCCATATTGCCCCTGTGGCGTAATGAACAGATTGGATGCTGAGGGCGTGCCATAGGCCGTGCCAACCCGTGTATGGAACGTCCAGGCTTTGGACGGAGCATAAATCAGCGCACCTTCAGGGGCGAGGTTAAAAAAGAAACGGTTGGCTGTCACATAGCGTCGGGTCATGCCAGCAGCGGAATAGCCATAGAGTGTTTCTGTTGCCCCGATATCAGAATAAGTCCCGCCCAGCCCGATAACGACATGCCATTTGGGTGCAAAATGCCAGTCTTCCTGAAAACGTGCTCCAAGATTCCATTGATGACCGTATGATTCAGTCGTCATCGCTCCCCGGCTTGCGCCGCCCAGTGGCATGACGTTGTAGGTCTGATAACCGTAATCGAGATAGTCGAAACTGATACCGCCAAATGTCTCAAGCGGAGAGTGCCCGATCAAAGCCCGGCTCATTACATCGCTACTGACAGCATAGGAGTTATAAGGACCGACAAAGGTTGTTGGAGAAGTCGGCTGGTTCACATGACGTTGATCATAGGTGAACTGGTTGCGCCATGTCGTATGGGGGTTGAAATCATGCTCCCACCGCAGTCCGACAATGGTGCGCCTATCAAATCGTCCCAACCCGGCGGCTTCGGGGCTGATGGCCTCCTTGTCACCATACCGCCCGTTTTTGAGCAGAGAGACAGAGGCACATCCCGCGGCAGTGCTGGCCGCAGAATAACAGCCCTGTTGATAGGGGTTGGTCTGATACTGGTTCAGCGACAGACGAACAGGCAGGTAGGCATTTGTCTGGTTATTGACCACCTTAAAAACGAGCCGATCGGTGTCTGTCAGGTTCACGCGCAGGCGCATGTTCTCTGTCGAGGTATTGTAGCGGCTATTGGCAATAAAACCTTTTCCCCAGACATCGCTACCGAAGATCATGAGGTCGTAACGCCGGTTGCCAAAACCAAGGGTTGCATAGGTGTTGAACAACCCGAAACTGCCAAAATCAGCCCCCAGTTCCGCACCGTGAATATCCGCGCCTTTGCGGGTACGAAAATTGATTGCACCATTCATGGCGTAGTTACCGTAAACGGTTGAGGCTGGGCCTTCAAACACATCAACCCCTTCATAAGCATGCGGGTCAATCAGGTCGGCTCTGGCTGTACCATCTGGTTGTGTCATGGGGAAACCATCTTCAAGCACCTGTAGGTTCTTGAGCCCATAGGACTGGCGATCACCAGACCCACGAACGGAAACAACTGTGTCCCGCGGGCCATTGCCCTGCGTAAAGCTGACGCCGGGAATAGTCACAACCATGTCGGCTACGCTCTGGGCGACCTGACTGGCATAGTTGCTCCGGTCGGAACTAAAAGTTGTCTGTCCGGCTGGCCGCACAGTCGCGGGTGCGCGGCTATTGCCTGTAACGGTAATCTGCTCCGTTTCTCCCCGGTGAAAAACAGGTTTGACTAATTTTCTATCGGGGTGATCGTCTTTGAGGGAGGATACGGTTTCCTTTCCCTCGGCTCCATAAGCCAGAGCGCAGGACAACATAACAAAGCCAAATGCCATGCCAGAAAAACGGCGTGCATTGCCATACGGGTAGGACATATCTCTGAACCTGAACAAACAGCGCTGAAAGCCCATGCGTTTTCAGGCATGGGCGGCGGCAGAAGGTCAGATCAGGCAGGAGGGCCCTGTGGGCAGAGTGCCGCGCGCTCCGGCAAGGGCGGCCCACGGATAGGAGCAAATATCCAGACCCGCTGGGCAATACACGGCAAAAGCCGCCCTATGACAGGAATATCTGCGTTGGTCGGCAGGAAAAGCTCAAGGGCATCAGAAAGGAGTAGGCTGTCATCATGGTTATTCGTGCCATGATGATGCCCATCCTGCTGGAGTGGTAATGGCGTGTCGTCGCAAAGAATACTTAGCTTGGTCAGGTCTCCGACCTGATCCGCCAGCACGGACGACGGTACCACCATCCCCCCGAATGTCAAACGCAGGAGCAGAGCAAGCATAACCAGTGGCCAGAAGACCACCAGTTCAGTCAGGCTGTTCACTCGTGCGTGCATAGGCAGGGCATACTCTACGGCTCCCCGTTTGACCAGATGGGCTTTACGCAATGAGTAGCTGCCTATCGTTAGATAACGGGCACAACATGATCTCTTTGCAGGATTCAGCCTGTCCAGCGTCATCCTGGCACCTGCATAGGGTCTCCACCATCGGCGAGCAGAAGGGCTCCGGCAGGCTTGTGCTCACTTGAGGAAGGCAGACAAGGGCCACACTCAAGTGTGGTCTGTTACTTGCGCATTTAAATCAGAAACGCTTCAGTGAGATATCAACATCCTAATTTACAGAGTTTTGAAATTTTCAACATGCTGTGAAAACTCACATGACCGATATTTCACATTGACCGTTTTCTGCAGATCAAAGCATGTAAACGAAGCGACTGTAGCGGCGTTGAACCTGTTCCGACGTTCTCCAAAAGAAGGTATGCCCCCATGAGCAAGAAAAATGAGTCCGAGTTCAAACCCTATCATCATCCCGCAGGTGGATGGGGGGCGGCTGGTGCCACGGCTAAAGTACTCATGGAGCAGAGTGTTCTCGTTAAAGGTTCCCGCGGATTGCTTGCGATGAATCAGCCGGGTGGCTTCAAGTGCCCGAGTTGCGCATTCCCTGATCCTGACCATCGAAAGAAACTCGAATTTTGCGAGAACGGGGCAAAAGCGCTGGCACATGAGGCAACCAAGGCGCGCCTTACACGTGAGTTTTTTGCCCAACATACCGTCACTGAGTTAATGGAACAGAGCGATTACTGGCTGGAAATGCAGGGACGCCTGACCGAGCCAATGTGTTACGACCCAGCGACAGACAAATACCTGCCCATAGCATGGGACGATGCCTTTACGCTTATCGGCCAACATCTCAGGTCGCTGGAGAGCCCCCACCAAGCCGAGTTCTATACCTCTGGTCGTACAGCGAACGAAACAGCATTTCTTTACTCGATTTTTGTGCGTGAATTCGGGACTAACAATTTTCCCGATTGTTCGAATATGTGCCATGAACCCACATCACGCGGGCTTCCGGCATCGATCGGCATTGGCAAAGGCACGATTGTCATGGCCGATTTCGAACATGCCGAAGCGATTTTTATTATAGGCCAGAACACCGGAACCAACTCACCGCGTATGATGACGAACCTCGTAGAGGCGCGCAAACGGGGTATTCCGATTGTCCTGATCAACCCCATGCCGGAACGGGCATTGATCCGCTTTACGGAGCCGCAGGATATTGTGCAAATGAGCACATTTGGCTCTACGGCCATTTCCAGCGAGTTCGTTCATGTGCGGATTGGCGGGGATCTGGCAATCCTCAAGGGCATGATGCGTGTGCTTTTTGAAGCTGAAGCACGCGGTGAGGACGTTCTGGATCGGGACTTCATCAAAGACCATACGGCCGGACTGGACGCCCTGCGTGCAGATGTAATGTCGCAGTCATGGGCGGATATTACCCGCATATCGGGGATTTCAGAGGAGCAGATCCGCCGTATTGCTCAGATCTACATCAAATCAAAAGCAACGATTATCTGTTATGGGATGGGAATAACCCAGCATCAGGAAGGCTCGCACCTTGTCCAGCAGATTGCCAATCTGCTCTTGCTGAAAGGCAATTTCGGCAAAAAAGGTGCCGGAGTTGCTCCAATCCGTGGACACTCCAATGTACAGGGAGACCGAACTGTCGGGATCGATGAAAAACCGACACAGGCTTACCTTGATCGTGTCCGTGATGTCTTCGGCTTCGAACCGCCCCGCGAACATGGCCACCATGTTGTAGAAGCGATTGAAGCTATGGAGGCGGGTTATGCCAAGGTATTCATCGGTATGGGAGGCAACTTCGCACGGGCGATCCCGGATACCGAGCGCTCTTACGCCGCTATGGAAAAGCTGCTCCTGACTGTAGGCATTGCCACGAAGCTCAACCGGGGACACCTTGTTCACGGCAAAGATGCCCTTATTCTGCCGGTTGTCTCACGTTCCGAGATCATCAAAACCAGCGCGGGCGAACAATTTGTAACGATTGAGGATGCAATGTCGAACGTGACAGCATCCCGTGGTGTATTTGAGCCTGTCAGTACCAGCGTGCTGCCGGAAACAGAAATCGTATGCCGGATTGCCATGGCAACCCTGCCGGATTCAAAGCTGCCGTGGGCTCGTTACATAGACGACTATTCTCTGATCCGCGACAAAATCGCCGAAGTCTATCCGGCAATCTATGCTGATTTTTCAGAAAAAATGAAAGATCCGCATGGTTTCCATCTGGATATTCCGCCCCGACGCCGGGTCTGGATGACGCCGAGCGGGAAAGCCAATTTTCTTGTCATGCAGGGGCTTGAAGTGAATGCGGTGATTAATGATCCGGCCATGCTGCGTCTTGCAACCATTCGTTCGCATGATCAGTACAACACCACAATCTACAGCAATAATGACCGCTATCGCGGGGTCTATAATAACCGTCTGGTTATTTTCATGAACAAGCAGGATCGCGAGGATCGTGGACTGGAGAATGGGGCTGTTGTGGCTCTTGAAACCTATAGTGATGACGGCTACCGACGGTATGTTGACGGGCTGAGAATTCTTGACTACCCGATGCCCCGTGGGGCCATTGCAGGGTATTATCCCGAGCTCAACCCGCTTCTGCCTCTCGATTTCCACGATGAAACCAGCGGAACGCCAGCGGCGAAGGCAATTCCGGTCAAGGTTGTGCCGAGTGTTGCCTCTGCCGCTCCAATCCGTATCGCTGGGTAAGCGTTTAGCTGCCTCTGGATTTCAAAAACCTGCCCGCTGGAGTAAACCAGTGGGCAGGTTAGATGATTTTCAGGTGTTGCTCTGCTTGAAATGCGCGGGGAAAATCAGTGGTTCCTGATGCAATACATGCCGCCCGATCACACGACGGGCCAGCACTTCCGGGTCATGAGAAGACAGGGTTCTGACATCGCGCCAATATTGGTCAAAATCCGTCTCTCTTCCAGTTGCCCGGCCACCCAATAGTTCAAAAATACGCGGCGTTATATGCAAGGCCGTGCGCGAAGCAAATGTGCGCAGCGAGAGCGTTTCCAGCGCTATGGCCCCATAATCCTCATCGGTCAGAGAGGTGCGGCGTTCCCATTGTTCCTGAACGGATTTTATGACCTTTTCAAAATAAGCCTGTGCTGCCTGAACCTGTACCCAGTATTCAGCAAATTCAGCCTGAATGAACGGATCATCCGCCGAAATACTCACGCCCCCATAACTACCCTGTCGGCGTCCATGCAGGGACCATTCCCGCACCTGCTCAAGGGCTCCGAGGGTGCGCCCGATAAAAACAGCCGTATAGAAAATAGCGCCAAAGCTGGCCCAGAGCGGTAGCGGGCCCGTCTGGGCAGGGCCGTGGCCCCAGTGCAGCACTTCATCTGGCAGGATACGGACATTATGGAACGTAATGGTACCTGAATCCGTGCCGCGCAGGCCGATAGGGTCCCAGTCATCATGAAATTCCAGCCCTTCGCGGGCAGTTGGTATCACTGCGTAAATATAGCGATCCTTATCCGGGTGAATGGCGAGCAGTGTGGTTACTTCAGCGAGAGGCGCGCCTGTATTCCATTTTTTCGTGCCGGTAATGGTAAATCCACCATCAGGGTGATGCTCTGCGACAAACTCCTTGTTTACGTACTGAGTGACATTCCCCCAGAAAAAACGATTTTCCGTTGCCTGACGTACAATCGCATCATTGCTGCCTGTATAGTCGGTTAGAAGTGGTACGAGTGAATTGTAATAGTTGAACCCCAAAAGGGCTGCGGTCGATCCATCAGTTTTGGCAATTTCCAGAACACTTTGTGCCGCGTCCTTCAGAGTGCCACCGCCGCCGCCAAATGATTTAGGATAGAGCAGGCTGACAAGCCCTGTCTCGCGCAGGCGGCGGATCTGATCTACCGGCCGTGCGCCTTCCAGATCACGCTGCACGGCATCGGCTGCAAATTCCTTTGCGAGATCTCGTGCACTCTTTACCCAATCCTGTGGGAAAGGTGCGATCTGTTGCGGGCGTGTTGCGCGCACAAGTTCGTTGCGAGGTGCTGGAATGGTTCTGTTTTTTTCGAGAACAGTCATGGTTTCAGTTTCCCTGAGAGTTTTTCTTCGAATGAATGGCAAGCCATATCCAGAAAATGGAGGACACGGCGTAAAAGGCAGGCCCGATCAGAATGGCCCGTGCGAGACCGGCATGGTCTGAAATCAGCCCCAGTAGCCACGGCGCAAAAAAGCCCGAAACACCACCGGCCACCATGGCGCCAAAAGAGCCCGAAATGGTACGGAGCGAAGGGGGAACCGTTTCCACCAGAAGCGTTGTCAAACTGCCCGCCGTAGCCCCGAATGAGGTGATGGCCAGCAGGGCGAACAGTTCGCAAACCCGCAGAGAGGGCGCTGTAAACGCAATCAGGAAGAAAAATGCCGCCAGCAGAGCACTGAGTGCCAACGACACAGCAATGGCACCCGTTCGGCCGGCAAGGTATCGCCCAGTCAGCCAGCCGCCGATAGGCCCGGCAGGGAGTGTGGCCATGAGGGCGGTAAAGGCAAAACCAGTGGCATGCAGGTTATCAAGTCCATGCACGCGGTGCAAAAAGGCTGGAAGCCACATCTGCGCCGTGATGGTCCCTGAAAAAAACAGGCTCAGGGCAATCAGGTGTGTGGTGTAAGGGGCGATACGGAAGACGGATACCTGCTGCCGCCAGTTCAGCACCAGTTCTGATCGCCCGACATGCCCGTCGGACTGACCGGGAGCAGGCTCTGGTACGAACAGCAACAAAACACCCAGCACCAGCCCCGGCAGGCCTGTCAGCAGAAAAGCCTGATGCCAGTTGGAATGTGCGGCAATCCAGCCGCCGACACCAAAAGCCAGAGCCGATCCCAGCTTGTTGCGCAGCATGAACAGCGCAAAGACGAAATTCCGTTCTTTACGGTTATAAAGATCGGCCAGCCAGCCGGGTACAATGCCCTGATACGCCGCCATGCCAAAGCTGGTGAGCGTGCGCCACAGAACCAGCGTGGCAAGTCCTGTGGACAGGGCACTGCCCGCTGAAGCCAGACTCCACAGGACAATAGAGCCAACCAGAACCGAACGGCGGCTGAACCGTGCTGCCAGAACTGCAAAAAGAGGCGCGCCGAGAATACCCGCCAGCGTAGACGCCGATGACACGCTGCCAAAAGCCGCATCAGACAGGTGCAGGTCTGCTTTTATCGGTGTCAGCAGGCCGGAAAGCACCATGGTATCCATGGCGCAGACGGTTCCTGTCGCCAAAAGCAGGGCCAGCGCGGTATGTCGGGTCGCCACAGCTTCGGGGCTCGTAATGCCGGGTGATGGCGTCATGACGGGTGTGGAGGGAGCAAGAGGCGTCGCGGTGGAGGACATGGATTTTCCCTCATGCCGGCTGTGGATGCGGGTGGGAGGTGGTATCGGGGCTGCCAACCCTGCGCCGAGCAAGGATTGTTGCTTCCGTCAGAATTGAAGGCTCGACCCAGCTTTGCAGGTCAAAATCCCGTTCGATCAGCCCCTGACGCAGCAGAAAGGCCTTTTGGGCTTCAAGGGCTGCAAGGTAATCGTCATTCAGATCAAGACGGATGTCTTGGGCGATATTCTCGTAAACAGAGGCCAGACTTTCAGGAGCCTGCCCCAGATCAGAGGCCAGAGCCCGCAATGCCTCGAGCGGCTGGGCTGCCGCGCGGTCGGCAGTTTTAACCAGTGTAGCTACAATTCTGATCAGCAGTTCGCGCTGTTCTTCAATCAGCGCCGTACTGACCACCAGCCCACGCAGGATGGAAGGATTGACCCGCGCGACCGGATCCGCCGACAGCCTTGTATCGTACAGGATGTTCAGACGGGGGTAGAGGCCACCATCAGGTGGGATAGAGGCCGTCACGGCATCAACCACGCCCTCCTCCAGCGCTGCCAACGCACTGCGGAACCCGCTGAGCAGAAAGCCGTCACGCCCCCCCTGTGGAGAGAATGTGCGGGGCAGACGTACCAGTTCGACATCTTCAAGGCTCAGCCCCACTGTGGCCAGCGTGGTCTGATAAATCTTGAGCTGCTGCGCAATCATGAGGTCAAACGGGCTATCCGGGTTATGGAACACCGCAAGCCGCCTGCCCTTCAGGTCCTCCGGTGCCGCCACACCTGAACTATGGAGCGACAGAACCGGATAACGGCCTTCCAGAAAAGCCAGCCCGACAACCTTGCAGTCCACCCCATGGCTTTTTTTCCAGATAGCTGGCGCATGCCCGGCATTGCGGAGCCAGAAGCGCTCATCGTAAGAGTATTCGGTTTTTGGCGAAAAGCCCACGGACTGAAATACGAAGTCTGCCGCTGTTTCCTGTGCGAACTCGGCACGCAGGGTGCCCCATGCTTCCGCCAGAGCACTAATGGTCGGGACAGCGGGGCAACGGGTATAATGAATGACCGGACGTGTCATGACTGTTTACTCCTGACCAGCAACATGGACACAGTGGCGTGCCAGAAGCTGTTTTGCATTATTGGAAAGAACCGATTTCTGGCCATCGGGGTCGCCTGCTGTTGCCGCCTTTACGCGCTCCAGCGTGGGCCGGATATCGGGCACAGGGGCGTAGTCCGAGCCAAAAACAATTCGGTTGGAACCCAGCACCCGCACCGCTGCCGCAACAGCGGCAGTACCGCTGCCTGCCGCGCCAGTATCAAGCCAGATCTGCTTGAAATGCTCGCTCAGTGGCCCGACCTGTACACGAGGAGAAACCTTGGCCTGCTCAGCAGCCAATGCCCCCAGCGCCGTGCCGCCCAGCATCGCGATCTGGAGTGTTACATCGGGGAACGGTGCCAGAAAATCCGTGAACGCCAGCGTGGCGACAGCCGAGGCAAAGCAGAAGCCATTATCGATAACCCAGCGCAGGGCCTCGTTATCCTCATGTGCGATATCGGGTGGCTGTCCATGAATTTTGGAACTAGCAAAGCCGGTATGCAGATAAATATGGCTGCGATGCGCCTGCGCAACCTCAAAAATTCCTCTGAAAGCCTCTGCCGACTGGCGTGAGAAAAAACCGTTGACCGGCAAAACGCCACCGATCAAGCCTAGTTTTTCATGCCCGCGCTCCAGTTCTCGAGCTGACCAAGCCAGATTATCCGTGCTGAGTGCGGCAAGCCCGCTGAACCGGCCGGGATACTGGGCCACAAGGGCCGCCGTATCGTTGTTCCATTGCGTCCAGAGTTCCTGTGTATCTGCAAAAGGGAGGGCTGCATCCACCCCCAGCGTGGTTGGCCATGACAGAAGCTGGTGCGCTATGCCGACATCATCCAGATGTGCCAGACGGGTTTTAATATCATACCATTGCGGACCCAGCGGAAATGCACCGCCTTTGCCAGCCCCCGGCCCTGTCCGCCAGATGGCGAATTCATCCCCCTGCCGACCGATACGGGGAGCATCCTGCCTGCGGCCAAGAATATCCAGCGTGGAGGGCGGAAACCAGTGCGTGTGCAGATCGATAACTGAACTATAAGCCGTCATGATGTGTTGTCCTCAGAAAAAGTCCACGCGGGCGGAAAGCAGGAACATGCGGGGGTTGCTGTACTGGTAGGTGAAGGTCTGGCTGGTAGCGGAATACGGCAGCACCTGAACCAGATAGCGGTTGCCCGTAATGTTGGTGACAATGCCGCTCAGTTCCCACCGGCTGTTACCCGGCCGGAAAGAGGCATGCACATCGCCCAGCCAAACAGCCGACTGCTGGAGGGCTGAAGCCTTTTCGTTTGAAACCAGGTAGAAATAATGGCCGGTATAGTTCCAGTGTGTACCCACGCTGCCATTGCCGATGCCGGTATGGAAATTCCAGTCTACGGAGATATTGGCTGTCTGATGCGGGGCACGTGCGAACTCGTTCCCTTTCAGGCTGGTAGCGCCTGTGGGAGCTGTGAAGTCGGTAAATTCTGTTCTGAGAACACCAACATTGCCAGAAACCGTCAGATCATCCAGCGGGCGGGCCTGAAACGCGAATTCCCCACCAAGGCTACGACCGGACGCCGCGTTGGTCAGGGAAATAATGGTTGATTTGGTGGCCGGATCAGTGGCGGTCCAGGAGGTCTGGATATTGTCATAAGTGGAATAGAACCCATCCGCACTCAGGCTTAGATGCTTATCAAACCAGCTTCCCTTGTACCCTGCTTCGTAGGAAAAAAGCGTTTCCGGGTTAACGGGTTGTGCTGTTTGCAACGGTGTGCCGCCCCGGTTAACGGGGTTAGGTGTAATCTGGGTATTAAACAGCCCGGAGCGGTACCCATCTGCGATACGCACATAAAGCATCTGGTCTTTTCCAACCAGAAACTGCGGCTCTACATCAAAGCTGACATTCGACCAGCTTTTTCCGCCATGATAACTGTCAATGCCGACCACGGATGAAAGAACATTCTGGGCATTCCACCAGTTTGTTGCATTCCCCGCAAACGAGACCGGGGCCGCGCCCTGAACACTATCCAGATCAAGATGCAGGTGATCATGTGTCCAGCGCACACCGCCCGCAATCTGGAACCATGGCACGACATGAATGGTTGTGTTGCCGAATACCGCAAAGCTGTCGGTTGTCTGGCTGTACTGCGTTGAGGCAAAAGCGGGTTGCCCGATAATGGCGGGCGTTGTGGGTGCCCCGGGGGGTAGCGTTACCGTTGCGTAGTGATCATCCAGATTTTCATGGAAATAATAAGCTCCGGCAATCCATGCAATCCTCTGGTGCTGGTCCGATGCCAGACGAAACTCCTGACTGACCTGTGTCGGGTGCAGTTTGTCGTAGGCGCGGCTATATTCCAGAGCAGTGTAATCACCATCGCCACTCTGGCGACGTTGCGCGTTTTCGAATGCAGTTATGGACGTAAATGTCAGACCGTGACCGGGATGCCATGTGGTGTGCAGCGATACCCCTTCGGACACCAGCGCCTGCCGTCCGTTGACGTTGGAGTTTGTCCAGTCACGGCTTCCTGTCTGCAATGGCGTGTTAACCGATGTTGCAGGCGCGCTGTAATAGGGCACGTTTGAACTCTGCATGTCTCGCACATGCGTATTGAGCAAAAACTCAAGCCTGTCTGATGGCCGCCAGAGAGTCTGGAACCGGGCGGCAAAGTCGCCAAAATTGCCGACATCCTTGTTGGTATAGGCATTTTTGGCCCAGCCATCCGAGTTTTCCTGACGGACCGACAGGCGCGTGGTCAGCGTATGCGCGGTAATGGGCGTGTTGATAACAAGCTCACCGCGTTTTTGCCCATAATCGCCAAAGTCGACCTGCGCATGACCTTCCTTGCGGAATTCAGGACGTTTGGAGGTAAACTGGATGGCACCGGCAGTCGCGTTCTTGCCCCACAAAGTTCCCTGTGGGCCATTGAGAATGGCAACCTGTGCCTGATCAAATAGGGGAAAACCCTGAAAGCTCAGGCTGTTGAGGTAGACATCATCCGCATAGATTGCGACCGCGCCTACGGCGTTATTGGCCACATTCCCGTTGCCAACACCACGAATGTAATAACGCGGGCGCAGGCGACCATCGAAATTGTAGCCCAGAGCGTTGGGCGCAAAGGCAGCAATATCCGCAGCGCTATCCATGTGCTGACGGGCGATGGTGGCAGCACTGATTGCCGTAACCGTTGCCGCGACTTTCTGAATATCCTGCGTACGGCGGTTAGCCGTAACCATGACGGTTTCCAGCCCCCCTGATGCGAGCGGACGATGCGCTTTTTCGGCGGCAACAACCGCTTTGGTTTTCGGTGGCTTGGCCGTGCTTTCAGCACTCGCGGTCGAGGCAAAAGCCACCGCACCCGATGCCAGCATAAGGGACGGCAGCGCAGCGCAGGCGAGCCGGTTCCGCCAGGACAGGCAGGCCATGGCTCTCCCGGACGGGGAGAGGAAAGACCGGGAGACCGGGAAAGAGGAAAACTGGTTCATGCTTCACGCTGCGTTGTTTGTGACATTTACTATCTTAATATGTATTATTAGGATAAATTTTACGGCAGTGACGGTTTTTATGAATTTTATGGGTACGGTTTAAACTATTATAAATAGTGTAATATGCAGAGAAAGGGGCCCCGCATGTTCATGCCGCAGCTAGACAGAGCCTCACGCGAGGGGCTTCAAAAACAGATAATACGCCAGATTATCGCGGCTATTGCAGCTGGGTCACTGAGGCCAGATGAACCCCTCCCCGGTATCAGGGAGGCCTCGGTGCGCTGGGGCGTATCACGCAATACCGTGGTGCTGGTTTTTGAATATCTGGAAACGGAAGGCTATCTGCAGACACGCCCTTCACGCGGGACGTTCGTGCATCCCTCACCTCCATGCAGCACCAGTTCGGTTGTCATGCTTGGTAATGAGCGTGGCATGGAGGCCGCCTCACTCGGGGGGCAAGTATGGCCCGATCAGGCGTTTATTGGCGACCCGGCGCGCTATAGCGGTACACAGGACGGCGCTTTCAACCTTGGCTTTGGCAGCGATATGCCACTTTATCGCTTTCCTGCATGGCAGAAGACGATCGAGCGCCTACTCCTGCGAGATAACTGGCGACGAGGCGGCGAATTTCAACCCAACGCCGGCCTGCCTTTCCTGCGCTCGGCTTTGGCGCGCTGGCTTAACCTGCGTCACGGTGTGGCTATCGACCCACAGCAGATTCTTGTCATTACCGGGTTGCAGCAGGCCCATTCCATCATCGCCCATGCACTGTTGCAAAAAGGGGATTCGGTCATTCTTGAAGACCCCTGCTACCCCGGCAAACGCCAGCTTTACGAAAAACTCGGCATGCACATCGTAGATGGTGCAATTGACCGCAAAGGACTGAAACTGGCCGAGCTTGCGCCAGAACAGGCTCGGCTGCTCTGTGTCAATCCGGGGTGCCATATTCCCACCAATGTCACGCTTTCGCTCCCCCGGCGCAAGCAGATCGCCTCCCTAGCCGTGCAGGACCGCTGCCTTGTGTTTGAGGAGTCCATGTATGATCTGCTGTCGCTGGAAAAAAAGCCACTGCCCTCGCTTCTTTCCTTAACCGAAGGGCGCAATCTGCTGCATGCGGGGCTGTTTGCGCCCTGCCTTGGGGGAGGGCTTATGCTGGGCTATCTGGTCGTGCCATGGGCGTTGTTGCCAGCCGTGCTGGAGGCCAAATTGCTGACAGGCAATGGTCTGCCCTGGCTGGAGCAGGAAGCTCTGGCGCGCATGATTGATACTGGCGAGTTGGATAATGCTCTTCGGCGCACACGGGTTGTCATGATGCGGCGTAGGGAGGCATTCATGGCTGCGCTGGAGCGTTTTTTGGGTCGATTGGAATTTTGCGGCACGGAGCATGCCCCCCGTCTAAGCTGGTTCATGCCCGGCCACCATGGCAGTGTTGCGGATTTTATTGCCAAAGCCGAAAATGCGGGCATTCGTTTTCCGGGCAATTATGCAGCCACAGGCATACGCTCGACCGCAGGCTTACCCGAACTCCAAAGCCTTATTTCACATGGGTATGGCGAAGTGCCAGAAGAGAGCACGGACACACTTTTTGCAAGGCTTCGGGCTGCGACATAAAGACCACCGACACCAGAAGGGCATGGTCTGGCAACACGCCATCGCGTATGCTCTTCTATCAGAGAGAGAATGCTGACGCACAATAACGATGGAGCGCACCATGAAACGTATTGCACTGGTCCCGGGTCTTATGCTGGCCCTGTTGGGAATTGCGGGGTGTGAACACCATGATGAAACGCAGATCAGGCCTATGCGGCCCTTGAATATGCCCAACCCGGCATCTCTTTACTGCGTCAAGCACGGCGGAACGCTCGCGATCAAGAACACCGATAAGGGACAGGTAGGATACTGCACCCTGCCCGACGGCACCGTGGAAGAAGAATGGGCTCTGTTCCGCAGGAACTACCCCAAACAATAATAGCCACCGCGTCAAGAAAGCCTGCATCCCCCAGAGCAATTCTGGAGCATGCAGGCTTTTTTTGTGTTCCTGTAACCGCCTATGCGCTTAGTAACTGGCGGAAAGGTTGAACAAGAATGAGCGACCAATCGCCGGTGTTACGCGGTTCTGGAACAGGTTGCTGTAGTTGAGCCGGTTTGCGAGGTTGTAGCCGTTCATGGCCACACGCCAGTGCTTGCCAAAATTGTGTGAAATCATGGCGTCGAAATCAACAGTTGCGGGCACGCGTGCCGTATTGGCGGCGTCCAGCCATACGCCCTGCCGCCATGTTATGCCTCCGCCTACTGTCAGATTAAACGGCGTTTTTGAAGCAATGTTGTAGCTGCTCCACAAAGTGGCGGAGTTCTGCGGCACGAACTGAATACGCTTTCCGACATCTGCCGCTGTCTGGGAGCCTGTTACCCGGCTATCATAAAACGCATAGGTGCCGATAACACTCCAGTCAGATGTAATGTTGCCTGATGCGCTCAGCTCCAGCCCCTGATTGCGCTGACTGTCGGATGAGGCCGAGACATCGCCCGTGGTTGGGTCTGTAATGGTGGAGTTGTTTTTTTCCAGCCGGAACAATGCCGCCGTAAAGCCCATACGGCCTTTGAAGGCATTATATTTGGCGCCGACCTCATACAGCCTGCTTCGCTCCGGCGCGTAACCCGAACTGGTGGTAAAGGGCGCATTGCTGTTTGTTACGTACAGGCTGGTTGGCGTGGTTGATTCCGCCCAGTTGAAATACACCATCAGATTATCGTTAGGCATATACATCAGGTTAACCGTGGGGT
Organism: Acetobacter papayae; assembly: GCF_047721125.1. Taxonomy (NCBI): domain Bacteria; kingdom Pseudomonadati; phylum Pseudomonadota; class Alphaproteobacteria; order Acetobacterales; family Acetobacteraceae; genus Acetobacter; species Acetobacter papayae. Next base: position 98,345 of record NZ_JBDNWF010000002.1, read on the forward strand.
TAACTGTCGTTTCGTTCTGGTTGAAATGTGTGTCGGGCGTTGTGCTCACACCACCGGTTGCGGAATAGGAACTATACCACTGATCCAGACGGAACCCGCCTTTGATGGCAAACCATTTGGTCAGCCATATCTGATCTGACAGGAAAAAGCCGATATCTGTCGCGCTGCCATCTTTGTAGCATTTACGCCCTACCCCATTGGGAATAGAGGCCAGACCATTGGGATTTTCCGAGCAATTTACCCGTTGCAGCCCCGAAACATCCATGGACGGGTTGACAAGGTTCGTGCCTGGACGGGTTTTATTATACGCGAAATTCTGTCTGTGATCCTCAACATGCTCGATATCGAACCCGCCGATAACTTCGTGACGGATTTTTCCTGTGTTGAAGCGCGCGATACCCGAAAACACGTTCTGAATGGACCAGTCACTCTGGCTATACGGGTTAGGCCCACCTAAACCGCCGTTTCTGACAATGGAGGCCGTGGGGTCGCCTGCAAAATATTTGGTAACACAGGTTGCATTACAATTGGGCTGCGATGCTGAATAATAACGATGGTAAATTCCGCCTTTGGTGTCGTTATACAGTGTGAGCCAAGGGGCTACCTTTGCTGTCAGGCGTCCGGTCAGCATGTCGGTGCTGATATCATCCTGATCGAAGGTGGTGCCGTACCAGTTGTTCCGGTTTACGCCGTATTCGGTAATGGGTTTGGCAATGGCTGTGCCCGGTTTTTGGACAACCCAGACACCATAATCGGGAATACGATTATCATTTTGATGAAAATAGTCGACTGTATAGGAAATTTTCTTATTCATGCCAAAAGTTATGGATGGCGCTATACCCCAGCGGTGAGAGTAAACGTAATTCCGCCCCACGACGTTATTTTCATTGCCCATGGCGGAAAGACGCACCGCAATGCTGTCATTGATCTGCTGGTTTATATCCAGCGTTCCACGATAATAGGAGCCGGAACCGCCTGAAAAACTGCCCTGATAGGAGTTGCCAGCATGCGGTGCCTTGGTAACGATATTGATCGCCCCGCCTGTTGTACCGTTCCCGAATACTTCAGACGATGGGCCTTTTATGACGGAAACATGGTCGTAATAAAAACTGTCGCGTGTATATACGCCAAAATCTCTCAGGCCATTTTCATAAATATCGTTCTGGGCCTGAAAACCACGGATCAGGAACTGATCGCCCGACATCCCGCCCTCGCCCTCACCTACCGAGGCTGTAATGCCCGGCACGTTACGCAGGGCCTCATCGAGGGATTTGACATTTTGCTGTTCCATCAACGCACGCGGCACGACGTTTACGGTCTGCGGTGTGTGCATGACGTCGGTAGGCATACGGCTGAGGCCAATATCCTCGTGCAGGATATTCATCCGGCTGCCGACAACCGTAATGTGCTCCTCCCCCGGCTCGCCTGCATGCTGCCCACCAGAAAGAGGCCCGTTGAGGGGCTGCGCACTGGTATCATGTGTGGCAGCGGCATGGTCGGTTGCGGAATGTGTTCCGGGTTTATTCGTGCCGCTGGATGTACCGCTATGCCGTTGAGAGGGTTTGGCAGGTTTTTCAGGCGTTGCGGCTTCCGTGTTTTCAACATGTAGACCGGAACATAACAGGGCTACCCCTGCAACAAGTGGGGTCGAGCGGACTCTATTAGGTGTGAGAAGGCGTGACATTTCTGTGCTTTCAGACCGGAATTTGGATCACAGAAAACACAAATGCGATTTAGTCACAATTGCATGCAATGACTTTTATGTATATACTTTGGTATAGGTTCCGCTCACTGGCGCCGCCATGATAAAAATAGCCCTTTTAGGTAAAGTCAAAGCCCACCAAACATTCGATAAAACCATGGTTTGTACAGGGTCAGGCATTTTCTATAGAGCACATTCAGGAGTTTCTTTCATGCATTACTGGACATGGCTTTCCGCTACCGGGATGGCCGTTCTGGTATTTTTGATTACGCTCATTCCGGCGCATGATGCTTTCGGGGTTCTATACGTGTTGGTTATCGTACTGGTTGCCGAGCGATGCACCATCAAAATGCTCCGCATGGTTGCTGCTGGATGCCTGATACTGGAATGTAGCGCTTTCTTTATTGTTCATAACGACACCCTTTTTAACGCAGGGGTCGCCCGGCTGGCACTCGGCGTAACTGCAAACCTTATTGTCACCATTATTACCGAACGCAACAAAAAAGCTCGCGAAGCGCTGGATAAACAGGCGCGGATACTCGCTCGAGCCGACCGGATAAAAACATTAGGGCAGATCGGCATTGCCATAGCGCATGAAGTGAACCAGCCACTTTCAACCATTGGTACCTTTGCACAGTCTGGTGCCCGGTGGCTACGCCGTCCCGCCCCGAATATTCAGGAGGCTCTGTATTGTCTGGACCAGATTGATGCCAATACCAGACGTGCGGCTGATATTATCCGCAATGTTCGGGATATGATGCATGGCGAACAGGTTGAGCGCGAGACCCTGCTCGATTTGAGAAAAGTTATTCAAGAGGCAATATCCCTCCTGAAAAGCAGTGATATTATGGAGAACATTGAAATTCAAAAAACAAATAACGGCAAGCCACCTTTTATTTATGGCAATAAAACAGAAATCCAGCAATTGATCATCAATCTGCTTTTGAATGCGATCGAAGCATCCAGACTGGCAAAAAACTACGCCTCACCTATTGTCATTTCGACGCAGATTATATTCCAAAAAGAATATTTTGCCGAAATCACCATAAAAGATCACGGAACAGGCTTCAAAGACCCAGAAACCAGTCTTTATTTCGAAGCGTTTCGCACCACAAAAAAATCCGGCATGGGTATGGGTCTTTCCATTTGTCAGGCGATTGTTGAGTCTCATGGTGGAACAATCTGGGCGGAAAACACAACGCCTTCTGGCGCATTGATTACTGTTCGTCTTCCTCTTGCTCAGGTTGTGTCATGACGTCAGACACCACCGTGCCGGGACATATTCTTATTGTCGATGATGATGCGGGGATCAGGAACTCCCTTGATAGTCTGCTACGGGCCGAAGGGTTTGTGGTATCCTCATTTTCCGATCCGTTGATGTTTTTGGAAACGGATTTGCCAAAAACCCCTTGTTGCTGGATGTCAAGCTTGGCAATATCAACGGACTGGATATTCAAGATGAAATCAACAGGGCTGACCTTGGTATTCCAGTAATTATGATGACCGGCCATGGCACCATGCCCATGGCGGTTCGGGGTATGAAAGCCGGGGCAATTGATTTCCTTGCCAAACCTTTCTCTCATGAGGCCCTGTTACAGGCTATCAATGAGGCATTGATTTTATGGAAAACTCATAAGGCGCAGGAACAGGTCGCGCTGGAAGCAAAAAGGAATTTTGCCGCGCTTTCGAGCAGAGAGAAAGAGGTTATGGGACTAGCCATTGCCGGTTTGCTGAACAAGCAGATAGCAGATCACCTATCCCTGAGCATTGTCTCCATTAAAATACACCGCGCCAGTGTCATGAAAAAAATGAAAACGCGCTCTTTTGCCGATCTGGTACGTCTGGGCGAACTTCTGGGTATTAGAGACCCATCAATAAAGCGATACAGAAGCTGAAATAAACAGAGATATGCCGCCAGCGTTTTCAGCCTATTTTTCAGCACGGGCCTGTTTCAGTTCGTCCACCAGCTTCATAACCAGTTCCTGAGCAGGCATGGCCCGAGCCAATGGAGCCCCCTGCCCTGCCCAGTATGCTCCATAGCCATAGTCACCTTGCTTCATGGCGGCTTTATGGAGCGCCTTGCCTGCATCATATGTCACAGGATAGGCCGGAGTTACGGGCTTGTCGGCTATGGCTTCCAGTGCGGTAAATCTGTTGCCAAGGCAGCGCGCGGGGCGGCCGGAAACAAGGGAGGTCAATCTGGTATGAAATGCCGCCGGGCCAGACAGGGTTTGTCTGTAGCCTGTATCCGCACTGGATTCAGGACACAGAATAAAAGCTGTGCCCATTTGCGCTGCACAGGCGCCCAGCGCCAGTGCAGCCGCAATGCCCGCTCCATCCATAATACCACCAGCCGCGATAACGGGTAGCCGCCCCTGTTTTACCAGCAGGCGGGTGAGTGGCATGATGCCTAAAGCATTATCCTCCCCCTCCGGGTTAAAAATCCCTCGGTGTCCTCCTGCTTCAATCCCCTGCGCTACCACCGCATCCATACCTGCGGTTTCAGCCGCGCGGGCCTCATCCAGACTGGTGACGGATGCCAGCAGAACAGCGCCTGTCGCTTTCAGAGCCAAAACCGTTTGGGCAGGTGGTAGACCGAAATGGAAGCTGATAACGGGCGGTCTGACATGCAGCAGCATGTCCAGCATGTCAGGGTCATCATTAAAACTGGTGTAAAGCGTATTGAGCTGTGTGGGAGGTGCCTCACCAAATTCGGCAAACAATGGCGCCAGCCAGTTCAACCATGCGGCATCCCTCTCTGGCGAGAGCACGGGCGTGGCATGCACGAACAGATTGACGTTAAAAGGGCGCTCGGTCTGAGCACGCACTGCGTGAATCATCTCCTGCGCGGTGGCGGTATTGGACGCCCCCAATCCGATCGAACCAAGCCCACCGGCATTGGAAACTGCTGCAGCCAGCGAGGGAGTGGAAACACCGGCCATAGGGGCCTGAACAAGAGGCACTGTCATGCCCAGTCGTGCCAGCAGATCCATAACCGCTCCTTACCCTCTTTTGTTGGCACCATAACGGAACTACCTGCGCTTTCAAATACGCGACATATTCCCTGTACAGTCTCCCTACGTCTGACCGCGTGTTTTGTGCTTTCACTTTATGTTCAGGAATTGGTGCTTTCCCCTGCATGACATCTCGGTAATAATGCCGCCACCACAGGCAGGCTGAACAGCTCTGCCCCTTTGTGCCGGATCCTGATGATGCGGTGTCCCGTTTTATGGAGGCCCCCATGAAACCCGCTTTTGCCGCAGTTTTTATTGCCCTGCTTGGCGCATCTCCCGCAATTGCCAATCCTGTAGCGCTTACCCATGTGCGCCTGATCGATGGCACCGGCTCCCCTCCGACCGAAGACATGACCATATTGATTGACGGCCCCATAATCCGCGCTGTAGGGCAGAATCTGACCTTGCCACCCGGCACGCAGGTTCTGGACAGAACGGGCGATACAGTCATGCCCGGGCTTATTTCTGATCACAGTCATGTTGGGCAGGTCGGGGGTACCACTACTGGGCCACAATTCTATACCCGGGATACCATAACGGCCGAACTCGGGCAGTATCGCCGTTACGGCGTAACCACCGTGACCGCTCTGGGTAATAACGCCCCCATCCTTTTTGACACCCTGCGACAGGAGGCCCATGCAAGGCAGCTCCCCGCAGATCTGTTTGGGGTTGATGCGGGTATTGGCGTGCCAAGGGGCGCTCCACCAGTCAATGTCGCGCCAGACCAGCTTATCAGGCCACGAACACCAACCGAAGCCCGCGAAGCCGTGGGCGTAATGGCCGCACATGGCACGGATCTGGTTAAAATCTGGGTTGATGATTTTGACCACAGCCTGCCCGTGAAAATGAAACCGGCAATTATTACCGCTGTGGTGGAGGAATCTCACCGGCGGGGGCTACGGGTCGCAGCCCATATTCATGACCTTGCGGACGCACAACGTGTTGTGGCGGCCGGTGTGAATATTCTGGCCCATGGCGTGCGGGACAAACCCGTGCCACCCGCCTTTGTCGATACGCTCAGGACAAAGGGTATCTGGTATATACCGACCCTCGAACTGGACGAGGCGTCTACCGCATGGGCGGATGAAGCCCCATGGACGCGCACTGCCTTTACCCGTGCGGGTCTGTCCACCGCCTTGCAGCAGCAGATTACTGACCCCGCATGGCGCCAGCAGCATGCCAGCGGCAAACAGGCGCGTTTCGCGCGGGATTCTTTGGCCATCAACCTGCAAAACCTGAAAACATTGCATGATGCAGGAGTAAAGATCGGTTTCGGCACGGATAGTGGTGCCATGCCGCTGCGCGTTCCCGGCATTGCGGAACATCGGGAACTGGCCCTGTCCGTGCAGGCGGGCCTCTCCCCCTTGGAAACCATCAAACTGGCAACGGGTAATGCTGCTGACCTGATGGGACTGACCGACCGCGGACGCATAGCACCGGGGCTGCGGGCTGACCTGCTGGTGGTTGAAGGCAATCCTGCATCTGACATCCGCGATGCGGACAGGATTGTTGAAACATGGGAAAACGGCACATCCGTTCCCGGCCCGCTGTCACATAACGGGAACTGACCATGAACTTACGTTTTTCTACTCTGCTGCTCTCGTTTGTGGCTCTCTCCTCCCCCGCTCTTGCTGCCCCTGTGGTCGAGGATAATCTCGATCCCGGGTTTGGTGCTCAGGGGCAGGTCGAAATCATCGCGCGTATCCCACAGCCTGACCCTTCGGGGATCGCGGTTATTGACGGGCGGCTGTTTCTTACCTTCCCCAAACATGATGGCGATCACACCGGCCCGGTTCTGGGGGAATGGAAAAATAACCAGCTTGTACCGTTCCCATCCACCGCCGCGCAGAAGTCCCTTATTTCCCCCCATGGCATGACAGCGGATAGCAGTGGTAAGCTGTGGATTATTGATGATGGCAAGATCAAGGGCCACGCCATTCCCGAAGGTGGGGCAAAAATTGTTGGCTTTGATCCACGTACAGGGGAGCAGATTGCCTCGGTGCCACTTAAGGAGGCTCTGCGCCCCGGCAGCCATATGAACGACCTGCGGATCGACCTGACCCATGGTGCCAAGGGCACCGCCTATGTCACGGACAGTTCGTTCGATGGACATCCGGCTCTGGTTGTGGTCGATCTGGCATCGGGTCGCCAGCGCCGTGTGCTGGAAAACACGGTCTCGATCCTGCCCGACCATGGCTATCAGACCGTGCTTGATGGCCGTGTGCTGCATATGGATACCCAAAAGCCCGCTTTCCCCGCCAGCGGGGCAGATGGCCTTACCCTTTCGGCTGATTCAACCCGGCTTTACTATGCACCATTGGCCAGCCGTCGCCTCTACAGCCTACCAACTGATCGGCTGGCAGATTTTTCCGTCACATCGGATGAACTGGCGCATCTCGTGACTGATGAGGGTGAAAAAGGGGCCGCTGACGGTCTGGCAACCGACCCATGGAACCGTATTTACACTACGGCCGCCGACCATGATGCGGTTTTCCGCCGCAATACTGATGGATCGTTTGACCTGATTGCTGCTGACCCACGCTTTGTCTGGCCAGACGGCATTTTTGCCAATGCCCATTATGTTTATGTCGTTCTGGGGCAGTGGAGCCGCCTGCCACTTTTTCATAACGGGCAGGACCTGCGCCGCCCTCCTTACCTGATCGCCCGCATGCCGATTGCCCGCATGCCGATTGCCCCACCGGCAGCAAATTGATCAGAGCACACTGGGCGGTAGTTTGGGTCGCATCATCACACGGCGGTCGAGCACACGGCCATCTGTTACGAATGTGCCGTCGCCTATGGCGTGCAGTGGGGAGCGCTGTTCACGATGAGGGCCTGCATGAGCCGCGACCCCTTCGAGAACAACAATCCCATACTGTTCTATGACCTCGACTACACGACATTCGATATTGGCTAGGCAGGCACTCAGCAACGGCGCTTTTACCTTGCCTGCCTTGTGCCGGGACAGGCCGAATTTTTCAAACTTGTCTGTATCTCTGCCCGAACACAGGCCAATTCCCACGACAGTATCAAGCATCTCGGCTGATGGAATGGCCACCACACATTCCCGCGTGTTGACAAGCGCCTGCCACGAATAGTTCCACGGCCCTGTAGACAGGGCAAAGCGGGCCTCAAAGTCCAGAACCATGGTCCATGTAATGGTCATGACATTGTCGCGCTGCCCGTCATGCGTAGTAACAAGCGTGACCGGCCCCGGCTCCAGCAGCGTAAAAGCCCGGTTGAGAGGGAAATGCTGCATGATGACCTCCATCCATACCGCCGGTTTTTCCACGATTGTTACAGCATACGAAAGCCGTGACAGTCTAGCCAGAATACACCTTTCCCAAGCGCATGTGCTTGCCATTAATGCTCAGCGCTGACGGTAATGAATGCCCCCTGCACGGCCAGCCCGTGCTCAGCTGCGACACGGCGTAGAAGATTAGCAATTTCTGGTGAATCACAGGCAATTTTTCGGCCGGTTCCGGCCTCCACAAAGGTAATGGTGAGAGCCGCCTTGCGTTCTGGTGCTATACGGTAGTGCCATTGCCTGTCAGGCGAAACATCGCGCCGTAGGATATTGCGTTCCACGAGCAGGTTTAGGTTACGCTGGATTGAACCCTGACTAGGGGCATGGCCATCATGCAGCATACTGCCCAGAGTCTTCCAGATTTCCACGGCACTCACTCGTGGTCCGGCTTCCACAATCCCATGAATCAGCACGCGGCGCAGATCAGTCATTTTAATACCGGCATCCAGGCAACGGCGCTCCAGTTCGTGCACCGCATGGCAGTCTCCCCCCATACCCGGACGGATCTGATTAAGTGCAGGAGGCGAGCGACGGTGTTCAGAAAAAGCTGTCATGCAAAAACCCTGTCAGAAACTGGGAAAAATGCGGTTAATTCTGATGAATGTAGAATTCAACAGGAACTGTTAGCGTAATGGGATCCCCCGCAACGCTATCCGGAGGCACCGGAAGGGGTTGTGCTCTCTGCGGCAGGGCCACGGCCTCCTGATCCAGCAACGGGTGGCCGGAACTGCTGGCCAGCGTAACTGACAGAACATGCCCTTTGCGGTCCATGGAGAAGGTTACAGTTGGCACTCCCTCCTGATGGTCCGCCATGGCATCAGCCGGATAGCGTTTGTATTTTTCAAGCTGCGCCAGAAGGGCTCCCTGCCACGTAACCGGATCGTGCGAGGCCTTTGATGAAGAAGACCCCGAAGCCGGTGCCGCCTGCTCAGGCGCGGGCGGCGCTTCTGATGATGGCGGTGCGGTTGTGGCATCTGCTGGCGGTGTCAGATCGGGTTTCTGCTGCGTGTGTACTGGCACCGGTTTGTGTTTTTTAACGATTTTACGCGCCTTGTCCGGTGCTGGAACAGGCACCGGCGGATTGATGGCAGGTGAAGGCGGGGCCGTAATTTTGGGTGGCTCTACCGGTGTTGGGTCAGGGATGGAACGGGTCTGTTGTGGACCCGGCGGCACATCGGTAGGTGGTGTGGGCGTGGAAACGGGCTCCGGTGCCATATCGATGGCAATTGCAGCCGGTGGTGGCTCGGGCACTGCCACAGGCTGGGTCGGCAGGTGCAACCCCCACCACAAAGCGCCACCACTGAGTGCCAGCACAGCCAGGAAGGATACGCCCCAGCGTACGGCCTCCTCCTGTCGGGCGCGGCGTAACTGCTCACGCCGCCAGTCGGCAAAGGAGCCAGCGAAGGAAGATGCATAAGCATCACCACTTTGTGGCACCATCTCGGTTGCGTGGCTCACGGTACAGCGCTCGACCTGGAAGAACCGGCTGAAGACGTCTCACCTACATTAGCTGCGGGGGCCGTCCCGGCCTCGCTACCCTCTTCCTGCCCCTGCAGGTTAACCAGTGCGACCTTGAGATAACCGGAAGACCGCAGCTTATCCATAACCCCCATGAGCGTACCGTAATCCACGCTCCTGTCGGCCCGTAGGAAAATACGCTCATCCTTGTTGCCTTTGGTTGCTGTCTCCAGTGCGCTTGGCAGGGTATCTGTGCTGATATCCTCCTCACCCAGTGCAAGGCCATGGTCAGCCTTGACGGTCAGGAACACGGGATCATCCGGGCGTGGGGTCGGTTTTTCGGTTGAGGATGGCAGGTCAACCGGCACATTGACCGTAGTAAGCGGTGCGGTAACCATAAAGATCACCAGCAGCACCAGCATTACGTCAATAAAGGGCGTGACGTTGATCTCACTCGCTTCATGCGGGTTTTCATCGGTATGGCGTATGCGGATCATGCCGCTACTCCCCCGCAATCCGTGAAGAGCTAAGCCGCACGACCTGCGTGCTCGCGCCATGTGCCTGCATGCGCCCAAGATCCCGCGATATAAGGCGCAACACCAGCGAAGTCAGGTCTGCCACCTGCGCGCGGCACGCCGCCGTCTGGCGGGCGAGATGGTTATAAATCACCACCGCCGGAATAGCCGCGACCAGACCGAGCGCAGTTGCTAGCAGTGCTTCAGCAATACCGGGTGCCACCACAGCCAGACTGGTTGCCTTGCTGGCGGCAATGCCGGTGAACGCTGTCATAATACCCCAGACCGTGCCGAACAGGCCGATAAAGGGTGATGTCGCCCCGATAGTGGCCAGCACGCCGGTGCCACGCATAAGCCTGCGGCCTTCGGCGGCTTCCAGCCGCTCCAGATGCAGGACAATACGCTCCTTAATCCCCTCATTGTCGCCGGGAATATCTTGCGACCGGGTGCGTTCTGTGCCTGCCGCCATAACCAGTGCATGGGCTATGGACATGTTTCCACGTGTCCATTCCTCGGCAAGTTCAAGATTACTGGCGTCTTCAAGCGCTGTTTCAGCTTTTCCTAGCTTGTTCTTTATGCGCAGCAGTTCGACAGATTTGGCTATAAAAATCGTCCATGTCAGCAGGCTGGCTACGGACAGCAAAAGCATGACACACCGCACAACCGGGCCGGCACCGAGAAACATTTCCCATGGAGAAAACGAAACAGGAACAAGTTCGGTCATGAAAGACCTCCTTTGGAAGACGGTCTGCTCCATGCCCGAACAAGGCAAGCGGCCGTGGTGATAAGAGGAATGGCCAAGCTGCCCCATGACAGAACCAGCCACAGACCCTGCTGGCCTAAAAGAGCGGACAGCAATCCGAAAAGGGTCAGCACCCCCATGGTACCCGGCCACAACCAGAGCAAGCCGGGAGAAAGGGTGTGAGACAGTGTGGCTGGCAGGACGAAAACCGGTGGAAGCAGAGTTCTTGCCACTGCGTGTAAGAGTGAGTCGCAACTTTTTTTCGGATCATCGTCAACCGGGTCCATCATGCCGCTGCCTTCGAATATATCGAAAAAAATGAGCATGTCGGCCCCTGCGCCCGATGAGCGATACGCCGCACTATGCCCCTTATCCTTAAAGACGATCGGACATGCTGTTTTTTCAGGAAAACCTGAAAATTTTTATCTCCCGGAAAAAACGCATATCCCTGCCCTGTTAATAATCCGGGATGCTTGATGTTAGCGCTTGTCCGCCATTTATGACTGGCCCAGTTTTTCCATCATATTGACTTATGCGACGCAGTGGCTCTCAATTATCCTGCTGGCAGGCGCAGAAATGCTGGCGTACAGGCCGAAAGCTCACACATGTCGCAACGACCAAACTCTTAACGCGTTCAACCTTTGGCGTATTTTCCAGTGTGCTGGACCACTGGATATGCGCCTTACAGGCAGGTTGGGGGCTGCAAGACGGGTAAGGATGGCGTAAATGGCACCATTCTATAATCCTGTCAGTGCAGCGGTGGCGGGGCAACGGAGCAGAGTTTATCAAAGCCAGCCGGTTTTATGGATTGAAAGACGCAAATTGACAGCACCAGCTCATGTTAAAAAATCTCAGTCTTCTTACCGTTTGGGGGTGAGCAGGCAATTATGGATTGGTGCACTGGCTGCCGTTTTTTTGTCCACGGTTCTGGCGGGTATCATTCTGCTCCATGTCAGCCAGCTACTCTTTCAGGCACGTCATGCCGTGGTTGGGCTGGAAGAGCTCCGACAGGTGCTGGACACGGCCAGCCGGATCACTGCCGAACGCGCGCCATCCAACGTGCTGATGGCTGGAGAAGTAGGGCAGATCGAGACAGCACGCGCCAGACTGAACACCGCCCGTGCCGAGACGGATCGCGCCCTTAACCAAGCGGCCACAATCGTTGCGACCGTTCCCTATAACGATATCATGCGCCATCTGGTGCAGGCTCGTGCTCTGGTTGAGTTGGCGGCGGCCGAAACACCCGTGCGCTATGAGAGCGTGCAACGTGCGACCGAGGCCCTTTTTGCAACTTACGATGCCTATCAGGCTGTCGTAATGAGCAAAGCCGCCGAACTTATTCACTCAGACCCGGAACTGGCTGGCCCCGTCCAGCATGCGTTGATCCTGTGCGCCCTGCGTGATGATGCCGGGCGACTGGGTTCAAGTATCATTGCCCCCCTGATTGCCAACATCCCTATGCCTGAATCCAATATTGCGAACGGAGAGCGGCTGAACGGGCGTATCAAGATGCAACGGCAATTGCTGTCTCTCAGCCCTGATCTGAATGACCGCAGCCCTTTTCCCGTATCGCTCCGGGCGGAAGCTGAAGCATCGCTGGTGAAAAATGGTGAACTTCTGGTCGCCCGTTTTGTGGCCGAGGGCACGCATGGCAGCGCTTATTCAATCTCGGCTGCCGCCTTTTCTGACCGCTATGTTCAAGCGCTCAAGCCGCTGGAGGTCTGGCGCACAGCCTATCTCGACTCCCTTCTGGCTGATTATAAGCAGAAAGAGCAGCAGGCATGGGGGCTGGCATGGGTGGTGGGCACCATCATGCTTTGTGTCATTAGCCTGATTGCGGGCGGAGTACTGCTCGTGCATCAACGCGTGCTGCAGCCTCTACTAGTTGCCAGTGAGGCGGTGGTTAATCTGGCCCACCGCGAACCTGTGCAGTTCCCGCTCACACATCATGGAAGCCCCGAATTAAATCCCTTGTTCGAGGCCGTGGCACTTCTCGACCTCAAATTGCGGGAGTGGGATGCGGACACCCAGCGTTTGAGGCATCAGGCCGAAACAGACGAACTGACCGGCCTCCTCAACAGGCGGGCCTTTCAGATGCTCGGTGAACCCTGGCTGGAAACCACAGGGTCAGACCGCAATGCCTTTCTTATCCTTCTTGATATCGACCATTTCAAATCGATCAACGACCGATATGGCCATGCCACGGGTGATCAGGTGCTTATCATGGTCGCAAATGCCCTGATGGCACATGTCCGCTCTGATGATCTGGTCGGGCGCATCGGTGGGGAAGAGTTTGCCGTCCTGATACGAGCACAGGATCAGGAAACGGCAACAGCCCTTGCACATCGGTTACGCAAAGGGGTTGAGGATATTTTCATGCTTGCCGCCACGGGTGAAAAAATATCCGTAACCTCGAGCTTTGGCGTAGCGGCTAATAAAAACCTCACATGGAGGCAGTTCATGGCCAAGGCTGATGTCGCTCTCTATGCTGCCAAACAGGCAGGCCGCAATTGCGTACGCTTGGCGGAACAGGACATTGCGGATGGGGCGGTATAGCCTCATCATACCCTTATGCATGGTAGGCCTTGGGCTGCTCTGATACCGTCTTAATGTCTACCACGTCGCAAGGTCGAGCCGGGTAAGTGCCTGGCAAAGTGTTGCTAATGTCTGGTCTGACTTTATACTGCCCCTACACGCCATGATGCGTGAACCGTTCTGGTGCTGATCAGCACGCGGCCTTACCTCTCCTCACAATGGAGTTGAGTTGCGGGCAGCCAGAACGCGGCACCGCCCCACCGGGGTGTGATTGCCAGTTTTACCGAAGAACGCACGATCTGAACTGCGTAAGGAGACTCCCATGATCTCACAGAACACCATCACCATTCCTGGGCTGGATCTGCCTGCATCACGCGTGGCGCTCGGCACCTGGGCAATTGGCGGCTGGATGTGGGGCGGACCGGATGACGATAACGCGGTGCGTACCATTCACCGAGCGCTTGATGAGGGCATCAACCTTATCGATACCGCTCCTGTTTACGGTTTCGGCCATTCAGAAGAAGTCATTGGCAGAGCACTGGAAGGGCGGCGCGACAAGATTCTGATTGCCACCAAGGTTGGTCTTAACTGGAAAGATGACAAGCCGTTTCGTGACAGCAGGCCAGCGCGTATCCGGCAGGAAATTGAAGAATCCCTGCTCCGGCTAAAAACGGATTACATTGACATCTATCAGGTGCATTGGCCGGATGATGCTACCCCCATTGCCGAGACAGCCGCCACACTGAGCGAACTGGTCAAGGAAGGTAAGATCAGAACGCTGGGCGTATCAAACTACTCCGTGGCACAGATGGAAGTTTTCCGCCAGCATGCACCGCTTGCCGTTGTGCAGCCTCCATACAACCTGTTCGAACGCGGTATCGAACAGGATATCCTGCCCTATATGGTCAAGCATGGTCTGGTTGGGCTTGGGTATGGCCCGCTTTGCCGGGGGTTGCTTGCGGGTAAAATGACGCCTCAGACAACCTTCCCTTCTACCGACCTGCGCAGTGCCGATCCGAAATTCCAGCCCCCTCGTTTCCAGTATTACCTTGAGGCCGTAGCGCAACTCCGCTCGCTGGCCGAAAAGAACGGTAAATCGGTTATGGTGCTGGCTATTCGCTGGGTTCTTGATCAGGGGCCGTTCATCGCACTATGGGGGGCAAGAAAACCCGCACAGATCGAAGGGGTTTCTGACGTGTTCGGCTGGCATCTGCCTGATGAGGACCGGGCTGAAATCGACCGGATTCTAAAAAACACCATCCCCGATCCTGTCGGTCCTGAATTCATGGCACCGCCCAACCGTTAAAAAATGTAGCGCGTGCGTGAATGGTGTCTGCCACGCTACATGACGCCATCTACACATATCCGCCATGACCTACAGACCAGAGCCCCTCACCTCTCATGGCATCTTTCGCCACAAGCTCGAGAAAGGGGGGGGCTATCTTTATGGCCCACGGAAACAGCATCGCCTCGCGTAGCGCTTTCATGATACAGAAACCCGACATGCCACAAAAGGGTTCCTGCTGATGACGTTGTCTCTCCGTGCGGCTATCGGCGCGTTATTTGGCATCGCCATTGCCTATCTTCTCGGCGCGGCAGTTTCGGATTTCGATGGGATTGCTATTGTCGCTCCTATGGGAGCATCGGCCGTGCTGGCGTTTGCCGTTCCCGCCAGCCCGCTTGCAACCCCAAGGGCTATCATTCTTGGCAATACGCTTTCCGCCATGGTTGGTGTCGGCGTTTCGCTTATTCCCGGTGTGCCGCTCCCCTTTGCCTGCGGCCTGTCTGTGTGCCTTGCCATTATGGCTATGTCCATAACCCGCTCGCTGCATCCCCCCGGGGGCGCTTCAGCACTGACGGCAACATTGCTGCATCCTGCAGCCCATGGTCTGGCGATGGGCCTTGTTTTTCCTTTCCTTCCCGTTGCGCTTAATTCGATTGCTCTCACGGGTGTGGCCATCCTTTATCACCGTGCAACGGGGCACCGTTATCCGCATGTTCCGGGCCCTTTAAGCCTGCCTGTGGCGCTCAAAGGGCATTTCACGCGCGACGATATTCACACCGCCTTCCGGCAAATGCCCGACACTCTGGATGTCGAGGAGCGTGATCTCGAAATGCTCATCAACCTTGCCGAACAGGCTGCGATGGCAAGGCTGGCAACGCCCGCAGGCAAACCCATGACCAAGAGCTAATAATACGCGCTTAGCCCCTCCTGCACAGTGATTTTTCCTTTCGGTTACAAACGGGATTAACCATGTCATCACAGATTTTCGGGATCGGGGATATCGTTGCGTGGAACTCTGAAGCCGGGCGCGTGAGTGGACGGATCAGAAAAATACACACTGCGCCATTTCTGGTGAATGGGTATCAGCATCATGCAACACCACAAACTCCGCAGTATGAAATAGAAAGCCTGAAAACCAGTCATATTGCCTTTCATAAAGGCTCAGCCCTGACCAAACTTCCATAATCCCTTTTTTTACACATTCGAAAGCTGGGTATCCTCCAGAATGTCGCGCGAGAATTTCAACGAACTCCTTTCCTTTCTTGCTGTTGCACAGGAAAGGAGCTTTACACGCGCCGCAGCCCGTAGAGGTGTTACGCCATCAGCCCTGAGCCATACAATGCGGTTGCTGGAAGAACGGCTTGGTGTGACACTCCTGACCAGAACAACCCGGCGTGTTGTTCCGACCAGTGCGGGGGAATATCTTTTACAAACCATTCGTCCCCTGTTCGATGAAATCGAGAACAGGCTATCCAGCCTGGATGAGTTCCGAAAATCCCCCAGAGGCACGCTACGCCTGACTGTAACCGAAGAATCCTTGTCGTTTTTTCTGCGGCCTCGGATTGCTGAATTTCTGAAAAAATACCCTGAGATCACAATCGAAGTCTCTACCGACCTGCGACTGGTCGATATTGTTGATGAATCCTTCGATGCGGGCGTAAGGCTCGGAGAAATGGTAACACATGGGATGGCGTCTGTTCCCATATCACCTGATATCGAATTTACCGTTATCGGTTCCCCTGCCTATTTTAAAACGCACGCTTTGCCAAAAAAACCGAGCGCCCTTGCCGAGCACAACTGTATTGGCATTCGGCTGCCGACGCATGGAAAAATTTATAGCTGGCGCTTCAGACAGAATGGGAAAAACTTTAAATTTCAGCCGACTGGACAATTTATCTGCAACACGGTTTTTGCCACGCGTGATGCCTGTCTTGATGGCATAGGCCTTGCCTATATCCCAAAAATTGTTGCTCAACCCTATATTCAGACAGGAGAACTCATTCCTGTACTGGAAAAATTCTCCCTGACCCATGTGGGTTTTCATCTTTTTTATCCACGGCATGCACAACATGCCATGCCCCTATCCCTTTTCATTGAAGACATGAAAATGAAATAGCTCCATGAAGGTTCATACGTGAGCCTTCATAGGTAGGCCGGTGGGGTTAGCCGAGCAACGGAAGCTGTTTCATCATTTCCTGAAGATTCAGCGCGTCCCATGGTAGATGTTCAGCAATTGTCATGCCGACAACCTGCTTTTCCGTCATGACTGCCTTAACAAGTTTAAGGACATCAGGAATATTCAGTTTTCCTTCGGCGACATCTCCAAAATCATGCTTGCCTCGGCCCGGCTTTGCAAACAATACCGAACGAAAATTATGAGGATCCAGAACATCCAGATCGAGATGAATGGCCAGCACGTCTATCCCACTCTGATTGAGCCATTGCATAACGGGTTGAGCACCATCACGAACCAGTTGCGGTGAACAGGTGTGTATCCCGTGTTCTGCAATAAACTCGGCCTCATAGGGTAATGGATCGTGAATACCCGCAATCATGATATTTTTTGCGCCTACTGGCTTTTTTATAGCACTGGTCAGGTCTTGATCGCCATGGCCCGTCAGGGCTCCCAGCACATGAGCATGCGCATTTTTATACTGCGCAGGTGTCTGCACATCCGGATGTGTGTCGATCCAGAGGATGCCGAGCTTTTCGCCGTATTTTTCGGCCAACCATGCGAACGGAACCAAAGACACAAGGCAGTCTCCACCAAGAACGGCAATGGATGCGGGATTATGCCGTTCTATGATGTGCTGGGCATTATGGATCTGTTTTACAAGAACACTCCGGCCACACATGTCATTTTCTAGCAGCAGCGGTGTATCCGTTGGAACATCGACTGGCACTTCTTCTACAGGCCCCTTAGCGGGAGGAGCCAGCCATGCCAGCAGTCTGGCTCCAAGATAATAAGGCGGATTGTCACCACCCTGCCATTGCGGAAAAACAAGGCGAAGTGTGCTGCTGTCCTGCTTCGACACGGGATATCTCTCAAAATAATAAAGAATGTTTGACTATCTTTTCAAGAAGACACCGCAGTTGAAAAACCCTGAGCGCAATGTCCTGAACATGATAAGGCTTACTGTCAGTATTCGCATTCCAGCGCCTTTGTTCTGATAATATTTCATGAGTGAATGGTAATTGAAAGATATATATATTAATGAAAATATTTCACAATCATCTTTACTGAATAACCTATAGTATCGCACACATTCTTATTCTAGAGAATGCAAACAGCTCTCTCTTGAATGCTCGGCAATAGAAAAGACCGTGCCCGATAACCGCAGGACAGACAGCTTATATAAATGTTTTGGCCATCCGGGTTAACCCAGAGCCTTTCGGTTGGAATGCGCTCCTCCACCTTTTGCATCACATTGATCATCTCCTGCGCATGCAAAATGGAGTGTGCCCCTGCAACTTGGAGGTGCAATCCTGATGACATACCCGTGCCAGTGGAGAGTCTGGATATTTACCCCCAGTGCCTTCACCCCTAAGAGATTGCGGCCCGGCAGCAAAAGCAGATCAAGACGATCGACATTGTGCTGGTCATGGTTGTCTGTTGCAGAAGCTTTGCAGCCTTGCCACACTGGCTTGTGGCGAAACATGCGACACGTTTCGTGCTCTATCCCGTCTGGTCGGGTAGAAAAGGTATCGCGAAGCAGGTTTTTCCCGGTTATCGGGATAACAGATGTTGCAAAACATATTTACACAATATTTCTATTGACAGGGTTCGATCTTTTCCTGTTTAGCATGCGCCTGTCATGGTTCTTGTTGTATGCAAGTCATACAGGAAGCTAAGAGGGAAACCGGTTACAGGCCGGTGCTGCCCCCGCAACTGTAAGCCGTGAGGCTGCCGGAACATGCGCCACTGCTGTCTCTGCAAAGAGCACGGGAAGGCTCCGGCATGCTGAAGACCGGCAAGCCAGGAGACCTGCCATGGCGTGCAAGTCACGGACGAAGCTGCCGAACGGGGTGTGTCGGGGGCGAGACGATGCTCCATCGTTTCCATCGTGGTGACGTTCTGTCGGAGCAACCAGCCGTGCGTGCCGTATCTTCTGTCCTTGGCCTGATCCTTATTGGCGCCAGTTCTTTTTCGCCTGTCTGTGCCGCGTCCGCACAGGAAAAAAAGGCAAAGCCTCCGGTCCATAAAAAAAATACGACCTTGTGGCGGGGAGAGCCAGAAGAAGTCACGACTTACGGCAAAACGCCCATGCTCAAGATGGTGCCGGCCATTGGGGGTAAACTGGGCCTGTCTATCCAGCATTCACCGGCTACAATCAATGTCATCTCTCATGATCTGATGATGCAGCGTGGCTATGCACAGGCGGAAGATGCTGCCGATAGCGCCCCCGGCGTGACCTCGGGCGGGTCGCCTGGGAGCCCGAGCCAGTTGATGATGCGCGGCTTCACCGGCAACCAGATTCTGGTTCTGCGTGATGGGATCTATTTTGGCCCAACCACGATGGTGAACCGCCCTCAGAACAGTTTTAATCTGGAAAGCGTACAGATTTTAAAAGGGCCGGCTTCCGTTCTTTATGGTCAGGGGGCCGTGGGTGGTACGGAAGATATGCGCACACGTGACCCGGCCCTTGATGCGGCCCACGCCAATGCGCTGGTTTCCTACGGCAGTTTCAACACATGGAATGCCGGGATAGGTGGCTCCATCCCCATTACGAAAACACTGGCTATCCGCACCGATTTCAGCCGCACATCGTCCGATGGTTATGTCAAAGGAGCAGACCCTCACTCGAACGACTTTACCACCACCATTTTGTGGAAGCCGAGCGAAAAATTCAGTGCCCGCCTGAGCATGGACTATCTGACTGATCGCTTGTCCACCTATTATGGCACGCCACTGGTTGATCTTTCCCAGACAGGGGGGGGCGTAGGCGGTCTGTTAAGCTCCACAAAGGGGCTGGGCATAACCAAGTCTTCCATGTGGCAGTATTATAACGTGCGCAATGCTCAGGCCAGTTCGGTCAATGCCACGCCAACACTCCACCTGCAATGGCAGGTTACGCCTTCCCTTCTCATTCACAACAGCAGTTACTTTATCTATTCCAAACGGCTTTGGAACAATGCCGAAAGCCTGAGCTATATCAATGGTGCTGGCAGTGTGGATGCAAACGGCAACGCCATTACACCTGGGCGGATCGCACGAGACAGGTTTTACGTGTTCCAGAGCCAGCATCAGGTTGGAGATAGCCTGTATGCCCGTTTTGATTCCACGATTTTGGGCATGAAAAACCGCTTTACGCTCGGAGGAGATGCCTATTACCTGCGCTTCATCCGCAATCGGGGTTTTCCCGATGCGGATTACGCGGACAGTGTTTCTCTCGCCAACCCCGAACAAACCGCTTTGGGAAATTTTGCAGGAGAATACCCCTATAGAAAATCCCCGACCACGATGGTGCAGGCCGGGTTGTTTCTTGAAGATGTACTGAGTATTCGCGACAACCTGCGTTTGGTCGGTGGATTCCGTTACGACTGGCTATCGCTTGACCGGCAGAACTATAACCAGAACGGTAGTTACAACGCCTCAACAAGTTTCAAGGGAAATTACAACCCCAACAATTTCCGCATTGGTCCGGTTTTTGACATTACAAAAAACATCAGCGTGTATGGCATCTATACGACAGGAGAAGACCCCCCGGGCTCCAATATTTTTCTGGTCAATAGTGGCCAATTCACACGGCTGAGCCATTCGCGTCAGGGCGAAATCGGCATTAAGGCCACTGCATGGGGCGGACGTGTAACAACCACACTGGCGCTGTACGATATCCGGCGCACCCGTATGCTGGT
Source organism: Acetobacter papayae (assembly GCF_047721125.1). Taxonomy (NCBI): domain Bacteria; kingdom Pseudomonadati; phylum Pseudomonadota; class Alphaproteobacteria; order Acetobacterales; family Acetobacteraceae; genus Acetobacter; species Acetobacter papayae. The sequence goes on from NZ_JBDNWF010000002.1 coordinate 118,759, forward strand.
TGCTACGGGCCTTGATACCGTAGCTACTGCAGGTGTGCAGACATCGCGCGGGCTGGAGTGGCAGGGCGATCTTGCGCTCAACCGCCACTGGAGCTTTTCGGGTAATGTGGCCTACACCTATTCCCGCTATGGTTCATTTCATCCCAGTGCTTCGGTTGATGCCTCAGGTAACGAGGTGCCTAATGTGCCTGCGGTTACGGCCAATGCTTGGGCGGTCTGGTCGCGGGTGCAGGATCTTCCGCTCGACCTTGGTGCGGGCGTTCGCTATGTCTCTGCCCGCAAGGGGGATTACGCCAATACGCTTACACTCAAGCAATATGCGACCGTTAATGTCTTTGCGGCATGGCATGCCTACAAAGGGGTAACCGTGTACGGGCGCATAGATAATATTGGCAACAAATACTTTATCCAGTGGGCGGATACGAGCTACTCCAATCAGGTGTTGCTGGGCGCGCCACGTTCTTTCTCTATCAGTGTTCAGGCTGGTTTCTAACGACCATCATCCTGAACCGGATATGATGGTAGTCTTTGCCGCATGCTTGAGATGCAGCAAAGGCGCTGATTCCCTAGGGGAAAACAGGTTATGACCACGCTTTCCCCCCGGCCTATCTCCATGCGCAAAAAATGCCTGCGGACCCTATATCTGATCCACCGCTGGCTTGGTCTGCTCATGGGGGTGTTGATGCTCTCATGGTGCCTGTCCGGCATAGTGATGTTATGGCGGCCATGGCCAACCCCGATTGCGGGCACTGAACTGGTGGGGCATGCGCCTCTGCTGCTGCCCCCCTCCTTGCCCATGGTTCCATCACTCATGGAACCGGGTTCACGGTTCCAGTCCTTTCGGCTTGGGATGGTGGGAGCCGAACCGGTGCTCACACTGTTTCCAGTGACAGGCACACCATTCGCTGTCGATCTGCGAACGGGGCAGACAAGCAGTATTCCTTTTCAGGAAGCCAGTATTAGCGCACAGGCCTATGCCGCCCTGTTGGGTGTGCAAAACGCGCCTGTGTTTGATGGCATAACAACGGATGACCAATGGGTTCTGGATACCCCAGCCCACCAGCAGGGTTTTGAACGCTTCCGCTTTCCCGGCCCTGCGCGGCTTGTCGTGTATGTCTCGCCCGTAACAGGTGATGTTGTACAGGCAACCGACAAAGTATCACGTGCATGGGCGTGGGTGGGGGCTATTCCTCACTGGCTTTACCCGGCTGTTCTGCGGCGTCACCCACCGGTCTGGAAAACAGTGGTCATTGTTTTATCGGGTGCTGGCATTTTTTTAACAGTAACCGGCCTGTTTATCGGTTGTCTGTGCCTGAGACGCCGCTGGCCGTTTTCCGCTTATCGGCGCTGGCATCTGGGGCACCATTTTTTCGGCATGCTGTTTGGTATCCTCGCATTATCGTGGATCACGACAGGCTTTCTGACCATGACCCCCGCAGGCCTGTTTGCAAGCGATAAGGACAGGCTGGATCCCGTGCATGTTACGGGCAGCATTAGTGGTTCTGAACTCCAGCTTCTTCTGGAGCGCATTGCGGCTTATAGAACAACGGGCTGGATAGATATACGCGGTGTGTTTCTGGATGGGCGCATCTTTCTGGCTGTTACTGATGGCAAGGGGCACCGTGAACGTCTGGATGACAATCTAACCCCCACACCACTGGAAACCAGCACACTAGGCCAATCTGCCCGTCTACTTACCACACCTGATTCATATTATTTCAACCGTTCAACGCATCCGCGCCATTTTCCTGTCATTCGTCTTACTGCGGATAATGGCGTGCTCTTTTATGTGGATGCCCAGACAGGCGCAGTGCAGGCGGCTTTCGATACTCCCGCCAGATATTCACGCTGGTTCGTATACGGCCCACATGACATCAATTTTCTGCCTTGGCTCAGAACGGCCTCTGCCCGGTTATGGGTGGTATTTCCGCTCCTGAGCGGTGTGTTTGTTCTGTATCTAGCAGGGATGGTGATCGGAATTCGACGCTTTATTCTGCTCTGGCGCAAGACGCGTTCATCCTGAGCAGCCCGCTTTCTGCTTTAGTCCTGTTCCGCTGCTGGAGCCTTATCCTCCTCCAGTGCGTATCCTAAAGCCGGTAGCCGTGTTTCAGTCGCAGTGTGACGTTTACCGCCCCACAAAACAGACCGGTTATCAGTATTACGATTGTTCCAAAATCAAAAAATACCGAAATGCGCCTTTCTGCTCCAACTTCCCATCCCTTCCCTAAAGGCACAGATAGATAGCCTGAACGACTGATTTTAACGACTTCCGCAAGCCGCCATGCCGGGTCACCTGAACTCTTGTGAGAGAGGTTCCACACAATATTCCTTGATTGAGGAACATCAGGGTCTGGAAAATGTTAAGCCAGCAGGTAACATGTGCAACAGGGTCGCATTTGAAAGAACACGGGGCTTGGCCTCTCCACTATCCCACGCTACATTGAAAGAGATGAAAATGATAAGGAATTCGTGGAAAAACCGGTTCGCCGCTCTCAGTCTTGGGCTGCTCGCTTTACCGGCATCTGCTTGGGCGGCAGATAAGCTCACGGGCGACATCAAAGGCAGCGACGGTGCAACGCATGGCACGGTAGAAATTACCGAGGCGCCCAAAGGTGTTATCCTGCGCATTGCTGCAACCGGCCTTACGCCCGGCTGGCATGGCGTGCATTTTCATGAAAAGGGCGATTGCACGCCACCCAGCTTCAAAAGTGCTGGCGGGCATATCCACCCACATGGCGTAACCAAGCCAGTGCATGGTCTGCTGAACGCCGATGCCAACGATTCAGGCGACCTGCCGAACATCTATGTCGCAACAGATGGTAGCGTGACGGTAGAACTGTATTCGCCCCTCGTTTCCGTCAACGGTAATGGTGGGCGCCCTGCCCTGCTGGATGCAGATGGCTCGTCCCTCGTGATCCACGCCAAACCCGATGACTACCAGACCCAGCCTATTGGCGGCGCTGGAGATCGCGTTGCCTGCGCGGTTCTGGCCAAATAAAGGCCTGATGGCGGCTTCCATGCTTATAAAGCTGGCCTCATCCGCCTTCAGGCTGAGGCCAGCGAAAGATGTGGCAGCCGTAGAAATTGCCGAGCTTCAGGGGAGATAACGCGGGCTTCCCGCTCGAAGCGCTACAGGGCTGGTATCACTTCCTGCATCCGGCAAGAGGCATGCCCGAGAAATACCACAGATTTTGCTCTATATTAGGTGAGGTCATTGCCTCATTAACTTTCAGGGATATCCATGGAACATCAGGTTAATTCACTCTGGGCGCAGTTTAACGGCTGGGTACCAGCCATTATGAGCTATGCCAGTCAGCTTGTGCTGGCCATTATCGTGCTGCTGGCGGGCTGGGCCATCATTAACATGGTCAACCGTGGCCTTGGCCAGATGATGGCAGCAAGCCATATCGAACCTACACTCAGAGGCTTTCTGCTCAGCGTTGTCGGGCTTTTCCTCAAGGCGCTGCTGCTGATCAGTGTGGCCTCGATGGTCGGTATTGCCACCACTTCATTCGTTGCCGTATTGGGTGCCGCAGGTCTGGCTGTGGGCATGGCATTGCAGGGTAGCCTCGCTAACTTTGCCGGTGGCGTTCTGATTCTGCTCTTCCGCCCCTTCAAGGTGGGGGATTCCATTACTTCGGGCGGAAGTACCGGCACAGTGGAATCCATTGAAATGTTCCGCACCGTGCTGCGGGGCTCCACCAATGAAATTATTTATGTGCCCAACGGAAACCTTTCCAACAATATCGTCGTCAACACGTCACAGGAAGACAAGCGCCTTGCTTCTGTCAGCCTGCTGATTGATTATAATGACGATACTGACAAGGCCCGGACGCTGCTTCTAGCACTACTCCAGAGCGAACCGCTTGTGCTGAATAATCCGGCCCCCAGCGTTTCGTTTCTGCCGCAACCGGCCAATATTCAGGTTTCTCTCAGCTTCTGGTGCGCCCCCGGGAACGTCACGTCCCTGACTGGAAAATATGCCGAAGCCGCCATTAAGGCGCTTAAGCAGGAGGGTTTCCGTCTGGGCGTAAGCACTCGCGCAGCCGCATAACCATCAAACACAGCCAAGGGGCCTGTTTGTAAGGCACCTTGGCTGTATTTACCTTTGGCTTCTTACGACTATCCGGCACTCAGATCGTGAACAGACGCCTCTGGTGCCGTTTTTTTAACCGCTTCAATACCGTGTTCGCATGTCTGGTCGCTGGCATAGAGCTGGCTTGTGCCGATCACCTCGCCATTCGCAGCTTTCAGGTTGAAATACGGCTTACCGGATGCTGACACCTTGCGCTCGTAGCGTTTGTCATCAACAGCATTCTTCCTGACTGACTCTATGCCATGGACAGCGCTGGCGTGCTGCTTGTACCCCTCACTGACAAGAATGATCTCGCCATTGGCCGCTTTCAGATGGAAACGGTATTCTCCGGCCTTGTCCTTGTATATTTCGAAGTGAGCAGCCATTCCTATTTTCCTTCCATAGTGGTGAGAAAATTACAGAACATTCAACACAGGGTATTCGTTCCCTTTTATGCTCTATGCAAAAGCATAGCCCGCATTATCAAGGATAATTGTGAATACAAGAAGAACAATCTGCCACGGGTCATTGTACCGCTTTTAAATATATAGTGCAAAATATGATACGCTTACGGCTATTGGCATATCAGCAGCTGCTGCACTGCAAGAGTGCAGCAGAGAGCCCACATAGCGGATGCCCTATAAAGTATGGTTATGCAGGCATAACATAAAAAATGCCACTCTGCCCGAGGGCAAGAGTGGCAGAGTATCAGTCAGAAACGTCACGCACCCAAAAGCATTTAATCAGGCTTTAAAAGGGTGTTTTTTTCGCGTTTTGCACAGAAAGCAGACCTGCCAGATAAGAAAAACCTATCTGGCAAGAAACCAGCTTAGTAATGCACGGACTGGGCATCAATCGGAGCAACTTTCGGCGGAGCGAATTTGGTCAGATCAATACCTTCGACGGCGGCCATATATTCTTCAGTGCTAGGCATACGGCCAAGAATGGCCGACAACACCACGACCGGGGTAGAGGCCAGAAGGGACTCACCCTTTTTATCGCTTGAGTCTTCTACGACGCGCCCCTGGAAGAGGCGGGTGGAAGTAGCGAGAACGGTGTCTCCCTTCTCTGCCTTTTCCTGATTGCCCATGCACAGGTTGCAGCCCGGACGTTCCAGATAAAGGACGTTTTCGTATTCAGTCCGTGCATTGGCCTTCGGCAGCAGGTCGCTGAATTCAAAACCGGAATAGCGTTCGAGAATTTCCCAATCGCCCTCGGCTTTGAGTTCATCAATGATGTTGTAGGTTGGTGCTGCAACAACCAGTGGTGCCTTGAACTCTACCTTGCCGCGTGCTTTTTCCAGATTTTTAAGCATCTGCGCGACGATTTTCATATCGCCTTTATGCACCATGCACGAACCCACAAAACCAAGGTCAACTTTCTTGGTGCCGTCATAGTACGAAATCGGGCGGATGGTGTCGTGGGTGTAGCGTTTGGACACATCCGGATTATTCACATCGGGGTCTGCAATCATCGGCTCATTGATGACGTCAAGATCAACCACGACTTCGGCAAAGTATTTTGCATTGGCATCGGGAGCAAGGGCCGGCTTTTCGCCCGAACGGATCTCAGCAATGCGCTTATCCGCTTTGGTGATCAGCCCCTTGAGCGTGCCTGCGGCATTTTCCATGCCCTTGTCGATCATGATCTGAATGCGCGACTTGGCGATTTCCAGTGACTCTATCAGCGTCTCATCCTGCGAGATACAGATGGAGGCCTTGGCCTTCATCTCCGCTGTCCAGTCCGTGAACGTAAAGGCCTGATCGGCAAGCAGGGTGCCAATATGAACTTCAATAATGCGGCCCTGAAAGACGTTATCGCCACATTGTTTGAGCATCTGCGCCTGGGTCGCGTGCACAACGTCACGGAAGTCCATGTGCGGCTGCATCGTGCCCTTGAAGGTCACTTTCACAGACTGTGGAATTGGCATGGTTGCTTCACCCGTAGCCAGCGCCAGAGCAACCGTGCCTGAGTCAGCACCGAAAGCCACCCCTTTGGACATACGGGTATGACTGTCACCACCGATAATGATAGCCCAGTCATCGACAGTGATGTCATTCAGCACTTTATGAATGACGTCGGTCATCGCGTGATAGACCCCTTTGGGATCACGCGCCGTGATGAGGCCGAAATCGTTCATGAACTTCATGAGCTTGGGGATATTCGCCTGAGCTTTTTTGTCCCAGACGGAGGCTGTGTGACAGCCAGACTGATACGCGCCATCGACCAGAGGGGAAATGACGGTAGCCGCCATTGCCTCAAGTTCCTGCGCGGTCATCAGGCCGGTGGTATCTTGTGAGCCGACGATATTCACCTTCACCCGAACATCAGAACCTGCATGCAGGATCTTGCCCGGAGTAACGCCAACTGCATTACGGTTGAAGATTTTTTCAACCGCGGTCAGCCCCTGCCCTTCGATCGCAATTTCTTTATTGGAGGCAAAAACCGTAACCGGTTCGACACCCAGCGTTTGCGCGGCAAATGTCTGGAGTTTCTTGCCGAAAACAATAGCGTAAGAGCTACCGGCTTTCATGAACTCCAGTTTCTGGGGTGTGAATGCAGCGGCAATATCGACCAGTTCTTTCCCGGCTTCATCACGCAGCTGCTTGTTTTTCACATCAATTGTTAAAACAGTGCCAGTGGCAACAGAGTATTTCTGTTCCAAGATGGGATTGCCATCGTTATCCAGAACAGGCTTGCCGTCCTTATCGGTTTTTCTGACCCAGTTTTTCAGGTTGATCCCGATACCGCCGGTCACGTCAACAGTTGTGGCAAAAATGGGCGAAATGCCGTTGGTGCCAGCAACAATCGGGGCAAAGTTGACGAAAGGAACATAGGGGCTGGCCTGCTTGCCGGTCCAGAGCGCCACGTTGTTCACACCGGACATACGAGACGAGCCGACACCCATGGTGCCTTTCTCGGCAATCATCATCACCCGTTTGTCTGGGTGCTGTTTCTGCAAGGCAACAATTTCCTGCTGCGCTGCGGGAGAAATCATGCACTGGCCGTGCAGTTCGCGATCCGAACGTGAATGCGCCTGATTCCCGGGAGACAGAAGATCGGTGGAAATATCGCCCTCAGCCGCGATAAAGGTTACGACCTTGATTTCGTCTTCAACATCGGGAAGCTTGGTAAAAAATTCAGCCTTGGCATAGCTCTTGAGCACGTCCTCAGCGATGGGATTGCCCGCTTTGAAGGCATCGCGCAGCCGGAACATATCAGCATCGTACAGGAAAACCTGAGTTTTCAGCACTTCGCCTGCCTGACGGGCGATGGGGCTCTCTTCACCTAGAGCGATATCAAGCAAAACCCGGACCGATGGGCCACCCTTCATGTGCGACAGCAGCTCAAGCGCAAAAGCAGGGGTAATTTCCGGGACAACCGTTTCACCCAGCACGATCTTTTTCAGAAAGGCCGCTTTAACATCTGCTGCACTCGTGGTGCCGGGCAATGTGTTGTAAATAAAGAACTTGAGGGCATCTGCCCGTTGCTCGTTCCCTGCGTCCTCAATCAATGCAATAATGTCACTAACGAGTGCACCATCGTCGATTGGCTTGGGAGCGAGCCCCTGGTTTGCTCTGTCCTTGATTTCGCTCAGGTAATCTGAATAGGCGTTCATCGCAATCCCAACGTCTTTGAGGTGTATGGACCTGAAGCGCGGCCACGCAAACCGGCTATTGTTAACTTAAAGGCTCTTGCCGCCATCAGTTACGCCAACATCTGTTGACTGACAAGATACGGCATTTGAGCAAAACAGCCCTTTTAATCCAGCGTTGACCGCTAAAATACAGCAACGTGCACGCTCATTAATCATGCGATATGCAAGTTACTGATTTATACCCCACCGGGCTTTTCTGATCTGCACGCTGGCACGGCGTTTGTCATTTCAATTTTCCGGCACTGAACTTGGTTTGTATGCTTCAGATAAGAAGGGGAAAGCCGTCTTCCCGACAGCCCAGAAACATAGCAGGGTCAGGCCCCATAATCGCCGGTTTGGCTGAGTTTTTGGCCCCGAGACAGTATGAGCCCGCTATGATGGGCTAAGCCCGCTGGCACGCTCCCCTTTGACCTTATGTGTATGGCCGACAAGGCTTGTCATTACCCCGAAGCAGTTCAGGGGTATCGCAATGTGTTATTACAAGATAGAATCACCTCCCCCGACCCCGCTGGTTTTGATCTGTGCAGTACTTCGCTTTCCGACTGATGCTATGTTTCAAGCGCTTATGATTGCTCTCACTCCCTGTAGGGAGGCGATGATGATCTTATTCGAACGCAATTAAGCGCCCATCAATAGAACCATCAGGCCGGAACCAGCACTCTGCCTATGAGGCCCGGCATGACAGTTCTGAAACGCTCTGCGTTAAAACGGACGCCAAGCGGAACATCCATCCGCAGAACTGCCCGCCATGATGCAAACACCGCTCGAAGCGCGGAATCCCCAATTGTGGAACAACAGGAATGAACATCACATCAACTCATCGATCTTGGGCTGCCAGCGGGAGCCTGATTGCTTTTGCGTTAATCAGTCTGGCCGTTGGTCTTGCTCTTCTCTTTGGCGGCTTTAAGCTTATGCGGCTGGGCGGTTCGCTTTACTATTTTCTGGCTGGCGCTGGCTATGTGGTTCTGGCTGCGCTTTTTTTGCTCAGAAACAGGGCGGCATGGGCTCTTTCCCTCTCCCTCCTGATCTTTATCGCGACCGTGGGCTGGGCGCTTTATGATGCTCCGGCACTGGCTTTCTGGCCTCTGCTACCACGCCTGATGGTGCCTGCAATTCTGCTCATGCTTAGCCTACTAACAGTTGCGACACAGCCAGACATGCCCTCTACCGCAAGACGGGCTAGCGCTGGTGGCGGCGTTGCTCTTCTGGCCGGTGTCGTTGTGGCGGTTGTCGCAATGTTCTCGCCCCATGGCGGTATTGAGGGGCCTGGGCTGGGCAAGCCGCGTGTGGCCTCCATTGTTCCCCCACAGCCGGATGACTGGCAGTTTTACGGGCGCAACATAAACGGCACCCGTTACATTCCCTATACCCAGATCACGCCCCAGAATGTTGCGAACCTGAAGGTTGCATGGGTGTATCACACCGGCCGCCGCACCAAGGGGCCGGGAGCCGGGGTTGACGAAAACACCCCGATGCAGGTCGGCACGACATTATATACGTGCACACCGGAGAATGTTGTCGCGGCGATTGACGCTGATAGCGGTAAAGAAATCTGGCGCTTTGATCCGCACGCCCACACTCAGGAGCATGTCTCCTGCCGTGGGGTAGGTTATCATGACATCACGGCCGATGAGAGCCTGACGATTGAAGACCGGCAGGCTGCAGCGGATCAACCCTGTGCCCAGCGTATTCTGGTCTCCGCTGTTGATGCCCGCCTGTTCGCGCTCGATGCCCATACTGGTGCCCTCTGCCCGGGCTTTGGCAACAACGGCTTTGTTGATCTGATGCAAAACATGGGGCCGACAGAAAACAGCAAGCGCTACCACCCGACAGCGCTGCCTGTTGTCATGGGGCATCTGGCAGTCATTGGCGGCTGGGTACGCGATATCGTGCATGGTGAGCCCTCAGGGGTGGTTCGGGCCTATGATGTGCGCACCGGTGCTCTGGCCTGGGCATGGGATGTTGGCAATCCCGATAATGCTGTCCCGCCTGATGCCAATACCCCCTTTACGCTGGAAACACCGAATGTCTGGGCTATTCCGACCTATGACAAAGCTCTGAATCAGGTTTACCTGCCCACCGGCAATGGCCCGCCCGACTATTGGGGTGGTGATCGTGACGAGGTGAAAAACAGGTTCGGCGCGGCTGTTGTCGCGGTTGATGCCACCACCGGCAAAACCAAGTGGGTGCGTCAGCTCATCCATCACGACGTATGGGATTTCGATCTGCCGTCCCAGCCGGTGCTCTATGACGTTACCAATGAGAAAGGCGAGAAGGTTCCATCGCTGATCCAGACCACCAAGACCGGCCATATCTTTGTTATCGACCGTCGGAATGGTGAGTTCGTAACACCGGTGGAAGAACGCGCCGTTCCGACCACACCTGCTGCACAGGGCGAGCATCTTTCCCCAACACAGCCGTTCTCGGTCGGTATGCCCACTATCGGGGCTGATCCTCTGTCCGAACAGGCGATGTGGGGTGTCAGCACCTTTGACCAGCTCTATTGCCGTATCATGTTCAAGAACTCGGTTTACGAAGGCCCCTTCACACCCCCCGGCGAGAAGCCCTACATCGAGTGGCCCAGCCTGCTGGGTGGCATGAACTGGGGTGGCATATCAATTGACGAGGCAAACGACATCCTGTTCGTCAATGATATGCGTATGCCCCTGCGCATGATGCTGGTGAACCATGAAGACGCCAAGCATTACAAGATTTCAACCGACGAAGTGCCGGGCTTCATGGGCACGCTCCGCCCGCAGATTGCTGGCCCTTATTCCGGTGTGCGGATCGACATCCTGCAATCGCCCTTGCAGGTGCCTTGCAACACCCCGCCATTTGGCACCATGAGTGCTATCGACCTGCGCACCAAAAAACTCCTTTGGCAGGTGCCGATGGGAACAGCCGAGCAGCTTGGCCCAATGGGCATCAAAAGCCATCTGCCCATGCCGATGGGCATGCCCACTCTGGGTGGCCCGACAAGCACGGCTTCCGGGCTGCTGTTCTTTGCTGGCACACAGGATTACTACCTGCGCGCGCTGGACAGTATGAACGGCAAGGAACTGTGGAAAGCCCCCCTGCCCGCTGGTGCTGTTGCCGCACCGCTAGTCTACAAATCGCCTAAAACAGGCAAGGAATATGTCGTGATTTCAGTCGGCGGCGCCAGCCACTCGCCTGATGTCGCGGATGACGTCATTGCCTTTGATCTGCCCACCAAAGAGTAAATAAACGAGCGGGAACCACAGGGTACCCGCCTTCCTTATGGTAAAATCAGGCAGCCAGTAGCCATTTTGATAGCCAGCCATGTCCATCATACTCTACACGACAGAGGAAGGAACATGATGAGGCTAACTGATGCCTGAAAAGATATCGCCGTTTTCTATCTTTTCAGATAATTTTTACAAAAAGAAAACGGAGTGGATGACCCCATCATGAAGCGTAGTGCCGATCTTCCGGGCCATTCGCCGCCTGTCGTAGGCTTTGCGGATTGCTATGTCGGTGGCTTCGTAGATGGCTTTCACACACACGACCGGGGCCAACTCTCCCTATTTTTGGCCGGAACCGTGACGGTCAGCACGCGTGACAGCAGCTTTGTGCTCTCTCCGGGGCAATGTCTGTGGCTTCCGGCCAACACGCTCCATCAGGCAAGCTGCCGCACCGACCTGATGTTTCAGGTGGTGTATGTCGAACCAGACCTGACCAAGACCGATCTTCCCCCCAAAATGTTTGATGCCTCTTCGCTCCTTCGGGGCTTGGTGGATGAGATCGTTACCATGAAATACGACTTCATCATGGACGAGCGGATGTCAGCGATCGCTCGGCTTCTCATTGATGAAATCAGGCGGGCACCGCGCATTGCCGAGCGCGTGTTGCTGCCAAAAGACCACCGGTTGCGGCGGGTATGCGAGGCTATTACCGCCACCCCAGGTGACAGCCACGATATCGACTACTGGGCCCGCGAGGCCGGCATGGCCCGGCGCACTTTTACCCGCCTGTTTCAACTGGAAATGGGAATGGGATTTGCCACATGGCGGCGCAGGGTGCGGGTAATTGAAGCCGCGTCCCGTATCACGGCGGGCCAGTCCGTTGCACAGGTGGCTTTTGACCTCGGCTATGAGAATGCTGGCAGCTTCAGCACCATGTTCCACAAAACCTTTGGCGTTGCTCCCAGCGCGCTGCGCTCAGGCACGCTGCCTCTCCCCCGCGAGTAAGACTTACGTCACGCTTTAATAAGACGTGCACGTCCTGCCTTTCTCCTGAAAAATTAACTGACCGCGACGATTCAGCTCGTTTGGGCCCCTGCATCCGCCACAAATGTTGGCGATCAGGCAGAATATACTGGCGTTCGGGCCAGAGAGAGTTTCGTCGCTTGATAAGCGTTCCAAACGCGGCTAACTGCGCAATTAAGTCTTATTCGCAATATCAATGCCGATCACTTTCTCCTGCAAAACAGGAGAGACTGGTCGCGAAATGAGTTAGGTATGCAGCGCAGCAGCATTGTTTATACGGCCCTTATCACCCTCGCTTTGAATGATGCAGCTTTCGCAGCCGATCAGACAAAAAAAGCTGACAAGCCACAGGAGGCTGCGGCGGCTGCATCCAGTCATGCTACCTCCGCCCCTTCCAAGGCTTCAGTTGTTCAGGCGGAACAGATAGAGGTACGGGGGCATAACACCTCGACCATTGCCTCTTCCGCCACCAAGACCAACACCCCTCTCGTTGAAACGGCGCAGTCAGTCACGGTCATTACCCGCAACGAAATGGATGTGCGGGGTGTGCTCACACTCAATCAGGCGGTGCGTTACGCTGCGGGCATTACCGCAGATACACGCGGTGGAGAAGGCACCCGCTATGACCTGTTTGACCTGCGTGGTTTTACCGTGCCGACTTTCCTTGATGGGCTAAAGCTTCAGGATAGTCCAACCGGCTTTGCTGTTGCCCAGACCGATACCTCACGTCTTGCTCGTGTAGAACTCCTTAAAGGCCCCGCCTCTGCCCTTTACGGTCAGTCCAGCCCGGGCGGTTTAACAGCTCTGTCCAGCAAACTGCCAACTGACCAGCGCTCATATGGCAGCGTGAATACAACCGGTGGCATGTTCGATCTCTACCGTGTCGATGCCGATGTGGGTGGGTTTGCAACTGATGACGGGCTTGTTCGCTATCGGATTTACGGCACGGTGAATGGCCAGCACACCCAACTCAGCCAGACTGGTAGCCGCCGTTTCAGTATCAGCCCTTCTTTTACATTCGGTGGCGATGGGCCAACCACTCTAACCTTGCTTGGCAACTACCAGTATGACCCGGAAAATGGTTCCTACGGGGGTGTTCCCTTGGTTGGTTCTCTCAAGCCCGCCTCATATGGCTATCTGCCGCGTAATTTTTATGACGGCGATGCCTCTTTCGAAAAGTTCAATCGTAGACAGGGTGCGATTACCTATATTTTTAACCATCGCTTCAACAAAGACTGGAGCTTCAGCTCTCGCGGACGGTATGACGATATTAAGACCGTCTATCGTAGCGTGTATAATAACGGTTACTACGACAGTGATGACGGCAGCAGCGGCACAATGCTCTCCCGCTCCGCCTATGGCACGCGTGAACATACCTATAATCTGGCCTTCGACAGCCAGATCAAAGGCCAGCTTCGCACCGGCCCTGTACGCCATACACTGATGTTCGGCTTTGACTACATGCAGCAAAGAGCGAACGATGACGAAGCCTATGGAGATGCACCGGATCTGGATGTGCTGCACCCAGACTACTACATGGCCATTCCTGCCCTAACACCGGCTCTAAGCTATGTTACCCGTCCTCACCAGATTGGCGTGTATGGTCAGGATGAAATTCGCTGGAAGCGTTTTATCCTCAACGGCAGTATTCGTAACGACTGGTACCGGTCGCATCAGATTGAATCCATTGAGCAATCCGATACACGGCAGAGCGCAAGCCAGATAACATGGCGCGCATCGGGCCTGTATCATTTCGATTTTGGCCTCGCTCCCTATATCAGCTACTCAACGTCTTTTCAGCCCCAGTCTGGCAGTGTTTCAAACGATGGCGGCGTAACCTTGCAGCAGGCGCATCCTTCTATCGGCAAACAGCTTGAAGGGGGTGTTAAATATCAGATCCCAGGCACATCCGTTCTTCTTACAGCCGCTGCTTTTCATATCGAACAGAGCAATGTTCTCGTTTCTGTTGCCAATACCGGTTACAATGTTCAAAGCGGACTGGTTCATTCGGATGGCTTCGAGTTTGAAGCCCATGCTGAGCCGTTTCGTAATCTTATGCTGACAGCCGCCGTAAGCGTCCAGAATATCAAGGATGACTCAACAGGCATGCCCCTTATTCAGTCGGGCAAAGGTAATGCCTCTGTGTTCGCTTTTTACACAATGCCTTCAGGGAAACTGAAGGGCCTCGGTTTTGGCGGAGGCATGCGTTACTCGGCCAAGGCTTATGGTGGCGAGGCAACATATGGCAGCGTGTGGCTTCCGCAATATGCCCTGTTCGACGGGTCGATCAGTTACGACATGACCAACCTCTCGCCGTCTCTCCGTGGATGGAAAGCATCGGCAAGTGTTCGTAACCTCTTTGACAAGAATTACATTGCCAACTGCTTTGCTTATGGCTCGGATGGAGAATACTGCTACTACGGCGAACGCCGTAATGCTCAGGCCAGCATAGGTTATAGCTGGTAAATTTCTCTCTCCATTCCTGTGCGCTCCATCATTCAGCCATTTATTTTTCGGCTGCAAAAGGATGGAGCGCCCTCTCTTTCCAGAAAATACCCTCGCCGCTGATTGCACCAGAACAAGAATTACGCCAATCTTGTCGCATGATACGGATATTTATTGACTCAGATGCCTGCCCTGTAAAAGACGAAGTCTACCGGGTTGCCGGCCGGTATAGCCTGCATGTTTATGTTGTCTCCAATCGCATGATTGCCGTGCCCCCTTCCCCGCTGATTGAGCGTGTAGTCGTCGAAGCCGGGGCTGATGTAGCCGATGACTGGATAGCCGAACGCGTTCAGGATCGGGATATTGTCATTACCTCTGACATCCCTCTAGCAGCGCGCTGCATCGAAAAAGGGGCTTTCGTGCTAGAACCCAAAGGGCGAAGGCTGGATTCCGATGCAATCGGAATGGCATTGGCCACTCGTAATCTTATGACAGACCTGCGTGCTGCAGGCGTCATAACCTCGGGCAGTTCCGCCTTTGGAAAAGCCGATCGTTCCCGCTTTCTGTCGGAACTCGACACGCTTGTGGTAAAGACCCGCAAGCTGCCGCCGCATAAACCTACACAGATTATCCGGTGATACCTTTAGAAAGAGGGCATATCACCATCTGGCCGATAAACATATGCACCAGCGCGACACCTGATTGACTGTCAGGCATGAATGCTTGCATGTCTTCTGATACGCATGATGCTGGTTCAGAAGACATGTATCGCCAACCTTTTTTCATTCATAAAGCAAAAAAATAGTAGAAATAAAAACATAAATTCCGATTCTAAATGTGTTTGAAAAATAATCAGGCTTACTTTTGCATTGGAAGCAGAAAGCGGCATGTACGCCATTTACCCCATACCAGATTAATGAAAAATTCATAACGATCCGACTTCGAAACCAACGGGACGGCAATCTGTCCGGGTGTTCCTGCCGGTTGCCGTATGGGAAAGGAGTCGGACATGAGTGTATACGAAAAGAAAAAACGCAGGATCTATTCCTGTCTGGATCAGGCAATGGCCTGTATGGTTACAGGCGCCGTAGTTTGCGGTGTAACCATTGCCGCGGCACCCAAGGCACACGCCAATGCAGTTATTTCTCTTGGTAATGACCGCTCATTCAGTATCGGCTTTGGTGCACGTGCGAGCTATCAAAGCCATAATATCAGCAATGCTCGGGATTCAAACTCGGTATCGCTCGATAACTTCCGTCTGTATATGGGCGCACAACTGAACAAACATATCAAGGCGACGGTCAATGTTGAACGTCTTGCTGGAAATAACTGGAACCTTCTCGATGGTATTTTTCAATTTGAACCCAGCTCCGCAATCAATATCTGGGTCGGCCGGATGCTGACACCAAGCGACCGTTCCAATCTTGACGGGCCGTATTACCTGAACAGCTACCTTTATCCCGGCGTAGTAGCGCAATACCCTGGGGTATGGTCAGGCCGTGATGACGGGATCAACATCTGGGGCCGCCTTGCACATAATCATTTCCGGTATGTTGCCGGTATTTTCCGCGGCCACAATCGTTACGATAGCGCATCAAATGGTGGAAATCACCCGCTCTTTGCCGCCAGAGCCGAGTATAACTTTCTCGACCCTGAGGATTCACCCGCGTACTACACCGCCAGCACCTATTACGGCCAGCACGATATTCTGGCCATTGCTCTGGTTGGGCAGTATCAGGTGGATGGTGTAGGCACCGCTCAGAACCGTGGTGATTACAAAGCATGGAACGTGGACGGACTTTTTGAAAAACGTATTGGAAAAAATGGAAAATCCGGCACCTATACACTTGAAGGCGCATATTATCAGTATCATACCGACGGCGTGCAGGACGTTGCCTCAGGCTGGCACGGGGCGGCCAATGATGCCAATGTAGGAGGCATTCAGGCTGGCACTGCCTTCATGCTGGATACTGCGTATCTGATCCCCTACACGCTGGGGTGGGGGCGGTTTCAGCCGGTCATACGCTATCAGCAGTTCAAGCCATATCACTATGCCGCCACCAATAATGGTAAAACCACACAGTTTGAAGCCGGTTCAAACTATGTGATAGATGGGCATAACTCCGTAATCACACTTGATTATGTTCATTACAATTCACCATCCACCAAAGCCTCAGACGGCTTTCTGGCAGGGGTTCAGTTCCAGTACTAAACCACATGCTATGGAGCAGGTTTACATGCCCGCTCCATAGAAACGGTATAATATTAGGAATCCTGCAAAGCGTTCATGACGACAGCCGTAGCAGAAGCACGATTTTCAACCCCGATTTTAGTGTAAACCTGCTCCAAATGTTTGTTGATGGTACGTGGGCTTATGGAAAGAATCTCGGCTATATCGCGGTTTGTCTTACCTCTCCCCAGCCAGAGCAACACCTCGGCTTCACGCATGGTCAGGCTCAGGCGTTCACGCAGAATGAACTCTTCGCGTTTATGCTGGATTGCCGTCAGCCTTAGCAGATATTCCCCGGGTCGGGTCTGGCCCATATAGGTAAGCTCTAGACTTGTGGTTTCCGCATGAGGAAAATCAAAGCTGCGGCGCGCCCCCGCTGGGGTATTGCGCCGAGCACAGGTTAACACCCAGCTTTCTGCCTCAGGGGGAAGAATGCTTTCTCCCTCTTTCATATCGTGATTAAGCAGGCTTGCAGCCTTGGGCGTTGCCCAAAGCAGGCGCCCGCGCATATCCAGCGCCAACAGGTGCCTTCCGGCATGATCGAGCGCCTCACGCGCACTTTGTGTTTTATGCGCGTTTCCAATATGGACACGAATACGAGCTAAAACCTCCGATGGAATAACGGGTTTTTGCACATAATCAACGCCGCCGGTTGTCAGTGCTTTGACAATATATTCTGGCTGACTAAGCCCGGTCATGAAAATGATCGGAATATCACTCAGGCCCGGCGTACGCTTGAGGATAGTACAGGTTTCAAACCCATCCATGCCCGGCATAATGGCATCAAGCAAAATCAGATCCGGCCGGATTGTGTTCATGATGGTAAAAGCGGTTTCAGCCGATAGGGCAACCAGTACCGAATAGCCGCTAGCACTCAGTGCCTCGTTTATCATTCCTAGCGAGTCAGGAGAATCATCAATAACAAGAATGATCTGGTTCGTATTCATTGCGCTATGTTCCGCAAGCTGAGCAGAAAAGTGTCGATCCGTGAAGCCGCAATCATGGCTCGAAGGGGTTCAATACTGTCTCGCGTATCAGGCTGTTCGGCCTCTATCCGTGCAAGTGTCTGGCGGATACCTTCGATATAACCCAGCTCACCCAGGCGCTGGAGCTCGGAAATCTGTTCCGCATTCAGAGGAATTACGGCATGAGTGCTGAACCCTGATGGTGTTTGCTCCAGGCCGCCCTGCGAAGAAGAAAGCTCAGGCGTGGTCCGCTCCGCAACCTGCAGATCGTGCATAGTCCATTCTATGGTCATTGTCCGGCCAATCAGTTCCAGCAATGTGGGCACATGAACCGGTTTGCTGAGCATGGCGTTATAGCTGTCATCTGTCGTGGGACGACTGATCAGGTCGTGTGTACTGGCAGACACAATCAGAATAGTGGCTTTGTCAGCTCCACCTGCACGTAACTGTCTGGCCAGTGTAAACCCGTCCATACCGGGCATAGAGACATCGAGCAAAAACAGATTTACCGTAAGCAGGTTGGAGAAATTCAGGCAATCCTGTGCATCTGTGGCGGTATAAATCAGAAAACCAAGCGGCTCGAGCATGTCACGAAGCATGTCGCGATGTACTGGGTCATCATCCACCACCATAGCGGTCAGACGGCCACCACGATAACCGCTGATATGCTCAACGACCGGAGCAGGCTGGCAGGTCTGTGGCGCTTGTGAAAGCATCAACCGAACCTTGAAGCAGCTCCCCAGCCCCGGTGTGCTGGAAACTGAAAGCTCCCCCCCCATAATCTGAACCAGAAGCTGGGTTATAGTCAGGCCCAGTCCTATTCCCGGTATGGCGGCAGCAGCCCCCTGCCCCCGCTGGAACGGCTCAAAAATACGCGAGAGGTCATCTGGTGGAATGCCTATGCCTGTATCCTCTATCATGAATTCAGCAATTTCGGCCTGCCATAGCACTGTCAGCCTAACAGAGCCATGCTGGGTAAACTTGACCGCATTGGACAGGAGATTGATCAGAATCTGCCGCAGGCGTCGCGCATCCGTGTAGACCAGATGCGGCAGATCAGATGGAATAGTACATTCAAAGCCAATCCCTTTGGCCTCGGTCTGGAGGCGGAACATGCTGACTAGCTGATCCAGAAAGTCGGGGAGTTGCAATTCCTCTCGGTACAGCTCGATCCGCCCAGCTTCGATTTTAGAAATATCCAGCAGGCCTTCTATCAGGCCGGTCAGATGTTCCGCACCGCGCTGTATGGCGCGCAGGCCACCCAGCCTGCGTTCGGGAGAAATCAGATTGTGCTCCAGCAGATGGGCATACCCCATGATTGCGTTAAGCGGTGTGCGCACCTCGTGGCTGACACCGACAATAAACCGGCTTTTGGCCAGATTTGCCGCTTCAGCCCGCTCCTTTGCACGCTGGAGTTGAATGTCAGTGCGGCGATGCGCTCTGATTTCATTCATCAGCAATCGGGTCTGCCGGCGGCTTTCATCCTCGGAAACGCGCCGGCTTTGCAGGGCCAGCACCACAAACCATGTCATGATTCCCGCAGCACATAGCAGCAGCAGAAAAGCCAGCCAGAATACATTGGCTACATCCTGCGCACGTTCATCAGCGACACGAACGACCTCATCATAGATGATCAGCAAAACCAGCCCTATGCCCCCACCCATGAGTGTAAACAGGCTGAAATAACGCAGTACAGAGCGGTATGGTCCTTCATCCACTCCCGCGGGCACGAGCCAGCTCAAAATCCGGCGGCTGATAAACGAAAGCTGGTAGCCCGCACGGGCCTCCTGTGGTTTGCAGCTATCGTGACACCGGGCATCAAGCGTGCAGCACAATGAACAGATCGGGCCAGCGTAAGCAGGGCACAGGGCCATGTCTTCCCGCTCGAATTTATGTTCGCAAATCACGCATTTAAGGCTGTAGGTACCATTGGTCTTCAGGCTGATAGGCCTGCGCGCCAGATAATATCGTCCCCCTGTGGCCCAGGCGATCAGTGGCGCGCTGACATAAGCCATCAGTAGCGCGAGAAATGGTGCAAATGCCTGCGCCAGTGGCCCAAGAATGCCCCCATAGGCCAAGGCGGATGTGATGAGCCCCAGTGTCATGCTGCCTACACCAACGGGGTTGATGTCATACAGATAGGCACGACGGAATTCGGTATTCGCCGGGCTGAAACCCAAAGGCTTGTTAACGGTCAGATCCGCTACCAGAGCGCCAATCCATGAGGCGGCAATGCAGGAATAGGCAATCAGCGTAAAGGTGATGGTCTGGTGAATACCCTCTTCCATCAACACCAGAGCGATAGTGACATTGAACAGCACCCATACAACCCGCCCCGGATGGCTATGTGTAAGGCGCGAAAAAAAATTCGACCATGCGATCGACCCCGCATAGGCGTTGGTGATGTTGATCTTGATCTGCGAGACCATGACAAAGCACGCAGATAGTACCAGAGCCAGCGTCGGGTATGTGGTCACATTGGAAAAAGCCAGCAGATACATAACGGTAGGCTGCACTGCATCTGCCGGTGTGCCGCCCACATGCAGCACCAGCCATGCCAGAAACGAGCCCGCCAGAATTTTACCTCCGCCAAATACAATCCATCCCGCTCCGCCAAACAAGAGCGCCAGCCACCAGCGCGCCCGACTGGTCATGCCCGATGTAGCGGGCGGCGGCAGAAAGCGCAGATAATCTACCTGTTCGCCAATCTGAGCCACGACAGAGAACATAACGGAAGCCGCCGCTCCAACGGCCATGAGACTAAGCCCCGGAGTGCCATCAAGCCCCCCAAAGCGGGTCCATTCCATTACCAATGCGTGGCCATTGCCTGAGCGCGCCAGAAAAACAAAAGGTAGAATCTGCAGGCCCAGCCAAAGAGGCAGAGTCCAGAGGTGAAACTGGCTGATAAAGCGTATGCCATTAGCCACGATCGGCACTACCAGCACGGTGGCGATGATATAGCCAAACCAGAGCGGAATGCCGAAGCACGCCAGCAAAATCT
Organism: Acetobacter papayae; assembly: GCF_047721125.1. Taxonomy (NCBI): domain Bacteria; kingdom Pseudomonadati; phylum Pseudomonadota; class Alphaproteobacteria; order Acetobacterales; family Acetobacteraceae; genus Acetobacter; species Acetobacter papayae. The sequence goes on from NZ_JBDNWF010000002.1 coordinate 139,359, forward strand.
TGGCTAGAATGGCACCTTCAATGGCAAAAAAGATGAATGTAAACGAGGCATAGACCAGCGATGTAATGGTGGAGCCGACATAGCCAAACCCGGACCCACGTGTCAGCAGGTCAATATCCACTCCTCCCCGTGTCGCGTAAAACGATATCGGCAGGGCAGTCAGAAAAATCAGCACACAGGTCAGCCCCAGCGCCACTGCGGCATTTGCAAAGCCGTAATGGACCGTTGTGACGCCGCCGATCAGCTCGAGTGCAAGGAAGGAAACACCGCCAAAGGCCGTGTTTGCAACCGTAAGGGAGGACCAGCGCCTGGCCTTGCGCGCGGTAAAGCGCAGGGCATAGTCTTCCAGCATCTCGTTGCCGACCCAGCGGTTATAATCCCGGCGGATCGGAAGGATACGTTGGCGCATGCTCTATATGCCGCTTTCGTGATGGAATGGAAGTGTGTCATTTTTGTTTCGTTTCCGCAATAGCATACATCGACCGAGCGAGGCTATGCAGGCGGGTACGTCGTTCGACGTATAACAGTTTCGACCTCGTAACTGGAATTCTGTGCGCATCAGGTAGCGGACATGCTCTGCCGCCACAGGAAAGACAGGTGCGACATGGTAGAGAAAAAGACAGGTATTTTCGGTATCCAATCAAATCGCCGCCAGATTCTCAAAGGCCTAGCGGCACTTCCGGTCATGGCTGGCCTGCCACGCTTTGCGCAGGCCGCGCCAGCCACATCCGCGGTCAACACCACAGGCCTTGCCGTTACCGATGATACGGTAACAGTTGGTATCCTGCATTCCATTACCGGCACCATGGCTATCAGCGAAACGGGTTCGGTCGAAGCCGAAAAACTCGCCATTGCCCAGATCAACGCATCGGGTGGGGTGCTGGGTCGCCAGATCAAGGTGGTGCAGGAAGATGGTGCGTCCGACTGGCCTACTTTTGCGGAAAAAGCCCGGAAACTGCTTGAAAACGACAAATGTGCTGCCGTTTTCGGTTGCTGGACATCTGCCTCGCGCAAGGCCGTTCTGCCCGTATTCGAGCAGTACAATGGCATGCTATATTATCCCACTTTTTACGAAGGGCTGGAGCAGTCACGCAACGTCATTTACACCGGGCAGGAAGCAACTCAGCAGATTCTCGCCGGTCTGGACTGGGTCAGCCGCGAAAAGAAAGCCAAAACCTATTACCTTCTGGGGTCGGACTATATCTGGCCGCGCACAGCCAACAAAATTGCGCGCAAACATATCGAAGGCCACCTGAAGGATTCCAAGGTTATTGGTGAGGAATACTTCCCCCTCGGTCATACCCAGTTCAATTCCGTCATTAACAAGATCAAACTGCACAAGCCCGATGTGATTTACGCCATCATTGTCGGCGGTTCCAATGTCGCCTTTTACAAACAGCTCAAGGCGGCCGGTATCGACCTGAGCAAGCAAACCCTGATGACCATTTCCGTGACCGAAGATGAAATTCTCGGTATTGGGGGAGAAAACATCGCCGGGGCTTATGCCTGCATGAAATATTTCCAGAGCCTTGATAACCCCGCCAACAAGGAATTTGTTGCCGCATTCAAGAAAATGTGGGGCGAAAACAGCGTGATCGGAGATGTTACACAGGCCGCCTATCTGGGGCCTTGGCTATGGAAACTGACCGTTGAAAAAGCAGGCAGTTTCGACATCAACAAGGTGATAGACGCCTCACCCGGCGTGGAATTCAAAAACGCCCCCGAAGGGTATGTGCGTATTCACCCCAACCACCATCTGTGGAGCCGCACTCTTGTGGGTCAAGCCCGCACCGATGGCCAGTTCAACGTGATTTACCAGACACCGGATCTGATGGAGCCCAACCCCTTCCCCGTTGGCTACCAGTAAGACTGGCGCGACTGATCTGACATCATGAGAAAAATTCCTGTTCTTTCGCCATCGGGAGATCGCGTTCCATGCTGATGGGCTATTCATTCAGCGATCTTGGCTCCATCCTGGTCATGCAGGGTTTTGCCGGATTGATCATGTTTTCCGTCTATCTGCTGATGGCGCTGGGGCTGGCGATCATTTTCGGGCAGATGGGTGTCATCAACATGGCCCATGGGGAGTTCATGATCCTCGGAGCCTACATGACTTATGAATGCTCCCGGCTGTTCAGTGCATATATGCCGGGATTGTTCAGCCTGTATTTCTTTGTCGCAATCATTGTTTCATTCATTGTGCCGGGCCTGCTGGGCATGGCGCTGGAGTGGTCGCTGATCCGGTTTCTTTACAAGCGTCCACTGGACACATTGCTGGCTACATGGGGCATCAGCCTCATGCTCCAGCAAGCGTACCGCTCCATTTTTGGTGCGCGTGAAGTGGGTGTGAACCTGCCGGAATGGATGATGGGATCCGCCCACCTGTCTGACAGTATCGAAATTCCCATCAACGGCATAATTGTCATGGGCATGACGCTGGTTATTACGGCCGGGGTGTATCTCCTCCTGTTCCGTTCCGGCTGGGGCAAGCAGGTGCGTGCGGTCATGCAAAACCGTGCCATGGCTGGTGCGGTGGGTATCAATACCGAGCGGGTTGACCGCATGACCTTTGGTCTGGGTTGCGGCATTGCAGGGGTAGCCGGGGCCGCCTTTACCATGATTGGCTCCACCAGCCCCACGGCCGGTCAACTCTATATCGTGGATACGTTTCTGGTCGTGGCATTTGGCGGAGCACAAAGCCTAACAGGCACCATTGCTTCGGCCTTCAGTATTTCACAGACCCGTTCAATTCTGGAGTTTTTCCTGAGCGGTTCCATGGCGCAGGTCATCGTGCTGCTGAGCGTTGTCATCATTCTGATGCTCCGCCCGCAGGGTCTGTTCGTTCTCAAAGTGCGGCGGTGAGGAAAGATCATGAAATCGTTATTGCGTGACAGGAAAACCGCGCTCTTTGTTCTGGTTCTCGTAGCCATTCTGGCCGTTATCCTACCTTTGGTGCTTGAACCGTTCAGGCTCAACCTTGTTGGGAAATACCTGACCTATGCTTTCGTGGCACTCGGGCTGGTCCTGTGCTGGGGCGATGCGGGTATTCTCAGCTTGGGACAGGGTATTTTCTTTGGCCTTGGCGGTTACTGCATGGCCATGTTCCTCAAACTGCAGGCCTCCACACCTGAAGCAACCAAGATCCAGTCCACACCGGGCATTCCCGACTTCATGGACTGGAATCAGATCACAACGTTGCCGTGGTTCTGGCAGCCATTCCATAGCCTTGCATTTTCGATTGTGGCGGTCGCAGCCGTGCCTATGCTGCTCGCACTCATCATCGGCCTGTCCATGTTCAAGCGCCGGGTTGGGGGAACGTATTTCGCCATCATCACACAGGCCATTGCCTCAATCCTGACGATCCTCATCATCGGGCAACAGGGGTATACGGGGGGGGTCAACGGTATTACCGACCTGCGCACACTTAACGGCTGGGATATTCGCACCGATCACGCCAAGCTTATCCTGTATTTTGTCACCATTGCCCTGCTGCTGGTTTGTCTGGGAGGCGCGCATTTCATCCGGTGCAGCAAGCTAGGGCGTATTCTGGTGGCGATGCGTGAACGCGAAGACCGGGTGCGGTTCTCAGGCTATGACGTCGCCAGTTTCAAAACCTTCGTTTTCTGCTTTGCGGCTGCCATGGCGGGGATTGGTGGTGCCATGTTTACCCTTCAGGTGGGTTTCATGTCCCCCAGTTTTGTCGGGATCGTGCCATCCATCGAAATGGTTATTTACTGCGCCGTAGGTGGCCGCACATCCCTTCTGGGCGCCATATACGGCACCCTGCTGGTAAACTGGGCGCGCACGAGCTTTTCAGAAACCATGCCGCAGGTCTGGATGTTCGCCATGGGGGCATTGTTTGTCTTCATTGTTGTGGTGCTGCCTGGCGGGCTTGCCAGCCTCTACCGCACCTATCTCGACCCTTATGTCAGCCGCCTGCTTGGTTCGTCATCCAAAGCACCGGTTCACGCTGGCAGGGAGGCCGATCATGCAAACGGGTAATGAACCTCTTCTGTCCGTCACAGACCTCACGGTTTCCTTCGATGGGTTCAGGGCAGTCAACGACCTATCCTTCTCCGTTCGTGAGGGCGAGCTGCGGGTCATAATCGGGCCGAACGGAGCAGGCAAAACTACCGTTCTGGATCTGATCTGTGGGCGTACTCGTGCCACTTCTGGCTCCATCCGTTTCAAGGGCACGGAACTAACACGCCTGAAAGAACATGAGATTGTGCGTGCAGGTGTCGGCCGCAAGTTTCAGAACCCCTCGATTTACGAAGACCTGACGGTGTTCGAAAATCTGGAAATTTCCTACCCCAAAGGGCGGGGTATTATGGGGTCTCTGCTCTTCCGCCGGGATACGGCAGTGGTGGAGCGGGTCAATGAAGTTGCCCACACCATTTTTCTGGACGACCAACTTGACCGCCGTGCTGAAGACCTCAGCCATGGGCAGAAACAGTGGCTGGAACTGGGCATGCTGCTCATTCAGGACCCTGCACTACTGATGCTTGATGAACCTGTGGCCGGCATGACCGTAAGCGAACGTGTCAAAACAGCAGCATTGCTGAAAGACATTATCCGGACGCGATCGGTTATCGTGATTGAACACGACATGGGGTTTGTTGAGGAAATTGCCCATCAAGTCACGGTTTTGCATCAGGGCCGTATCCTATCTGAAGGCTCCATGGAGTATGTCAAGAACGATCCGCGCGTTATCGAGGTGTACCTTGGCCACTGAAAAAGACAACGCAATGCTCGAAATCTCTCAGCTCCGGGTCTGCTACGGCGAGAGCGAGGTATTGCACGGGGTGGATATGACTCTGCGCCCGGGCGAGATTGTCGCCATCATGGGGCGTAACGGCATGGGCAAAACCACGCTCATGAAATCACTCATCGGGATGGTTCCCGTGCGCTCCGGTCATATCGCGCTGGATGGGCAGGAAATCACAAATCTTCCCAGTTACCAGCGCGTAGCCGCCGGACTGGCTTTTGTGCCGCAGGGCCGCATGGTGTTTTCAGCCATGACCGTGCAGGAAAATATTGAAACCGGCCTGTTTGTGCGGGGTGGGAAAACCGTTCCCGAGAACCTGTATACGCTTTTCCCAGTTCTGAAGGAAATGCGTACACGCCGGGGAGGCAACCTGTCAGGCGGGCAGCAGCAGCAGCTTGCCATTGCCCGCGCTCTGGCAACCGGCCCCAAAGTGCTTTTGCTGGATGAACCGACTGAGGGCATCCAGCCATCGATCATTCTTGAACTTGCCCGCACGCTACGGCGCATCCGCGATGAAATGGGTCTGACCATTCTTGTGGCCGAGCAGGTGCTCAGCTTCGCGCTGGATATCGCGGACAGGGTTCTGGTGATCGAAAATGGACAGATTGTCCATGAGGATAGCCGCGCCAATGTGGATGAAGACCGCATAGCCCGCTTCCTTTCCGTTTGAACCGTAAACCATAAGGACATGACAATGCCTGAAACACTCGTAAAGGTTGACCTGTCTCAATCCGCCTATGAGAACGAAAATGTTCATAACCGCTGGCATCCTGACCTGCCAATGGTTGCAACGGTCAAACCGGGCGATGACTTCATTCTTGAATGTTATGACTGGACTGGCGGTTTCATTAAAAACAACGACTGCGCTGATGATGTGCGTGATGTTGATCTCAGCATCGTGCATTTCCTCAGCGGCCCTATTGGTGTGGAAGGGGCTGAACCGGGCGACCTGCTGGTGGTTGACCTGCTGGATATTGGAACACTGAAAGAAAATCCATGGGGTTTTAACGGGTTTTTCTCAAAAACAAATGGTGGCGGCTTTCTGACCGACCATTTTCCTGAAGCCCGCAAATCCATCTGGGATTTTGATGGCCTGTTCACTCAGTCACGGCATGTGCCGGGGGTGCGTTTTGCCGGGCAGCTTCATCCCGGTCTGATAGGTACCCTACCCTCTCCCGATCTGCTGGAAACATGGAACCGGCGTGAAACCGGGCTGATTGCCACCAACCCGACCCGCGTACCGCCTCTGGCAAACCCGCCCCATGTGCCCACAGCCCATATGGGCCGCCTGAAAGGTGAAGCCCGGGCTGATGCTGCCGCAACCGGTGCTCGCACAGTTCCTCCGCGTGAGCATGGTGGCAATTGCGATATCAAGGACCTGACACGCGGCGCACGGGTGTTTTTTCCCGTTTATGTCAACGGAGCAGGTCTTTCCATGGGCGACCTGCATTTCAGCCAGGGGGATGGTGAAATTACTTTCTGCGGCGCGATTGAAATGCCCGGCTGGGCGCATCTTCGTGTCAATCTCATCAAGGATGGCATGGCAAAATACGGAATCAAAAATCCGATTTTTAAACCCAGCCCGATCCGGCCTGTCTACAATGACCATCTGATATTCGAAGGTATTTCGGTAGATGAAACAGGTCAGCAGCATTACCTAGACTTCAACGTAGCCTATCGTCAGGCCTGCCTGAATGCGATCGAATACCTCAAGAAATTCGGCTATACGGGGGCTCAGGTTTACAGCCTGCTGGGTTCAGCACCCGTGCAGGGACACGTCAGCGGGGTCGTGGATATTCCCAACTCCTGCGCCACATTGTGGATACCGACGGAAATCTTTGACTTTGACATCAACCCCGGCGCGGATGGCCCCAAAGGCGGCATCGCACCCGGCACTGATGTGCCCATGTCAGCCGATCTGTAAAAGGATTGCACATGCCACTGTATGATTACGAATGCCCGGACTGCGGTTCGTTCTCGCTTATGCGGGGCATGGAGCAGTTCGCCACGCCGCAGGAGTGTCCCTCCTGCGGCAAGGTGTCACAACGGATGATAACGCTACCTGCGCTGGCCATGATGCCACAGGCCCGGCGCAATGCTTTCGCTACGAATGAACGCGCATCCCATGAGCCTCGAAAGGTCTCAGGGCGACATGGTCCAAACTGTGGGTGCTGTCGCCAAAAAACACCCCTGACAGCACAAAGCGTTCCGGCGGCAAAGGTGTTTCCCTCTAAACTACCGTGGATGATAAGCCACTAACCTGCCCCATGCTCAGGCCCGTATCGGCCACACATAAGGAACGAGGCAATGAAACCTTACGCGCGCCTGAACTGGAAAAAGACACTATGGCCATACCTGTGTCTGGCACTGTTGGTTGCTGGGTGTCATCCGCTCCCGGAACAGAACAAGGTTCTCGAGGTTTCAGTGGATTATGACACTCTCGATTGCCGCCATCTACTTGGAGAGGACGTAAAAACCTCCGACCAGATCGCAGCGCTGGGAGAAGAAGACCGTTTAGCCGATGAAGCGCCTTTGCCTACCAAGGGCGGCAATAACTTCGGACAGGTAACCTTCTCTCCCGTGAAAATATTCGGTATTGCTGGATCATCCGAACAGACAAGTGCGCTCAATACTGCCCCACAGCGTAGTGCTCAACGAGACCACCTGCACGCACAGCTAAGGCACATTCAAGCAGCCGAACACACTCGAGGCTGCCGCGTACAAGGACAGTAAGATCTGGAGGGTGTAAGAACCCTCCTCCCCTTTTTGGAGCCTCGTGGATGCCTTACAAGCATGCACAATCAATGTGGGACAGTCTCTTTTTGCCCTCATCAGAAACACAACTATTGATCATGAAATTAGTATTATTAAATCATCATCGTTTATGATGGATAAATCAATTACCCTCTGCATTTTGCGTTTTGAGAAATATGTTTACAATAGAATTATTGTCAGTTTCACCACTGATGGCCTGCATCAATATCTCACTACCCAGCTGCTGCAATGACAGGATACCATCTGGTTTTATTATTTTTATTTTGTTAACATTATGATCATCATTCACTAGAGATATGATTTTAGTATTTTCTCCACCAACCTCTTTGGCAGCCAACAAGACAAAAGCATTATCAGAGTCATTTTCCATCAGTGATATAATATATTTTGCTTGCTTTGCTCCTGCCTCACTTAACGTATCAATAGAACTTGGGTCACCCTCAATAACATCCATTTTTTCGGTGAAAAAACCTTTCTCTCCTACTCGGCAAACAGCTGTTATAACAATTCCGGATTCTACAAATTTTCGACACACACCCTGCGCGAAATATGATGCACCAATTACTATGCAGTGGTTATTTCTTGTCACTTTTGCCATCTTTCCCTGAAGGATTTTTTTAACATTATTCCTAACCATAGTGCCCGCAATGGATGCAACCGACGCTGCAAAAATTGTAATCCCGAATATAATTACAGTTACAGTAAAAATTCTTGCATTGTCACTGACTGGAACAATATCCCCGAAACCAACAGTCGACATACATACAATAACAAAATACACTGCTTCGTATATATTTAGAATATGCGGTGAAAATTGATCCCCTAGATAGAGAACGCCTAGAGAACCATACACTAATAGAGACACGATACTTAATAAAGAAAATAAACTAATTGTCCCCAAGTTGTGTTTATAAAAATCCCTCCAAACAAATAATAAATATATTATTGTGCCAATTAAATAAAGTAAATCTGTTGAGTGTGTTTTGCTTATAAAATAATCTATAAAAGACACACAAAAAAGTATCGAAACAGATGAAAACCACGCCAGTCTTGTTCTGAACAATATTATAAATGATATTAAAAATAATACTATCCCCATAAAAAACCGCGGAATATCCAGCAATCCCATAAAAATAATGGCATCATGCCATGAATAATTTTGGTTTCCTTCAGAAATAAAATTCCTGAAACTTTTTAATAAAAATGGCTTAACTATTAAATAAGAATCATGAAATAATAGCAAAGATGCAATTAAAGCCCTTAGCAAGGGACTTTTAATTGGTAAGTAATTAAAGAATTTTATATTTTTAAAAATTCGCATATTAAGGACATTCACCTTGCGCTTGATGCGCATCGCTATGTGAGGGATTGAATAAGAAAGACATTTTAACCTCGCCTTAATCTACTCACATAGAAGGTAGTCATTTTTCTGCACCCACCACAGAAAATCACTCAGTTTTTATGCGGTATAGTAGATAGGATGGCAAGTATCTTACAAACCAGTTGAACCTAGAGGGTTCTGTTTTGAGGCTTTCCCGTGATTGCATTTCTCCTTCATTGATTGAGGAAGATGGATGATGAGGCAGGCTGGCTTCTTTGGTCTGAGGCTTTCAGATCACTTGCCGGATGCGCCAAAACGGACTGGCTGTTCCGCCGAGCGTCTCACACAGACGGGTGCGATCGATGGTCTGTTCAATCGCTAAGGCGCAACCCTGCGGAACGTGGGTTACCTACCGATGTCAGGTCTGAAACTGGGTGCTACCCTCGTCGCGGCCCCAAAGCAGCGCAATACGAACGCGGAGAAGACGGATTTGCGTGAAGGGCAAATACCACAGGACTGGACGACAAGCCCACAAAGCTATCCCACAAGGACAGGCATGCGCGATGGACGCTGAAGTTCACGAAAGCAAAGTGTCAGGAGGACGGGGCGATGCCGTCCACGCCTATCACCATACCGTTCTTTGGCTATAAATTGCACATCTCCATCGACCGGAAGTTCAGGTTGATCTGCAAATGGAAGACGACAGAGGCGGCTACCAGTGATAGCGCCAGACTGCACGAAGGCCTGCTGGATAAAACACTGGCCCACTGTCGGACCAAGCACATCGTTACGGAAAGCAGCAGAACGGCTATCACACGCACCAGTGCGAAGATTGCAAACAGCTTCACGCGGTCATGGCAAACCTGTGAATCACACTCTCCGCTCAGCATCATAAGTTATAGACTCTGGCCCTAACCAAGAGCTGAACGCGTAAAAATTTTACGCGGGAGATACCGCCCCTTCCCCTTTACCGCTCTCAAATCGCCCTCGTGCCAGACAATACGGCTATTGGCGATGGTTGTACGGGCCGCCCCGCGCAGGTTCATACCTTCGTAAAGATTATAATCCACATTCTGATGGTGGGTGCTCGCGGAAATTTTCCTTTCCATATGACGATCCCACAAGACCAGATCTGCGTCCGCACCGGGAACGATAGTTCCTTTACGCGGATACAGACCGAAAATACGTGCAGCATTTGTGGAGGTCAGAGCCACAAACTGTTCAGGACTAAGCCGCCCTGTTTCCACACCATAGTGCCATAACACGCTCATGCGATCTTCCACGCCCGGTGTTCCGTTAGGAATACGGGTAAAGTCGTCACGTCCTGCCTCTTTCTGCCCGGCACAAAAGCAGCAATGATCTGTGGCTGTTGTCTGGAGTTGCCCTGACATCAACCCGCCCCACAACGCCCCTTGATGCGCGCGCGGCCGAAAAGGAGGGCTCATGACATGTTGTGCGGCTTTCAGCCAGTCCTTGCAGTCATAGACACTGTCATCAAAAACAAGATGCTGGGGCAAAACCTCACCATAAACCGTCTGCCCCCGCAGGCGGGCCTGAGCGATAGCCTCGGTTGCCTGCCGGGTAGAAACATGCACGACATAAATGGGCGCACCAACGAGTTCCGCCAGCATGATGGCTCGGCCCGTTGCCTCGCCCTCTACCTCAGCAGGCCGCGACAAGGGATGCGCATCTGGCCCCATACGCCCCTGATCCCGGAGTTGCTGCTGCATATAGGCAACGGCATCGCCATTTTCAGCGTGGACGGTGCACAATGCCCCCAGCTCGGCCGCACGCTTAAGAGAGCGCAAGAAGTCTTCATCCTCCACCATCAAGGCATTTTTATAGGCCATGAAATGCTTGAACGAACTGACACCACACTCCTCGACCAGAATGCGCATTTCCTCGCCAACCTGTTCGCTCCAGTGTGTGATCGCGACATGAAACCCATAATCAGCACAGGCCTTGGCCGCTTTCTCCCGCCATGACCGCCACGCAGCCAGAAGCGATTCCCCTCTATCTGGTATGACAAAATCCAGAATACTGGTGGTGCCGCCCGCAAGCCCTGCCGCCGTGCCCGTAAAAAAGTCGTCGCTGGCAACGGTTCCCATGAAAGGCATTTCCATATGGGTATGCGGGTCTATGCCTCCGGGCATGACCAGCAGCCCTCCGGCATCAAGGACCGCATACCCTGCTGGTGTATCCAACGGGTCGCCCACATAATCTATCCGCCCATCGGCTCCACACAGAACATCAGCCCGCATGCTGCGTTCCGCTGTCACAACCGTTCCACCGCGAATATGTAACATATGCGCCCCCTCTTCCCTGCACCTACAGCTCAAACGGCTGCCTGATCCTGTTGTATCCTTTATTTTATATCGATATCGTATTGTTTATCTGACTAAATGGTCAATACTCTTTGTCAGCAGGAATCGATGGGACAAGGACAATGTTTGACAGCACAACTGCGGATCAGAATGACCCAGCCCTGACAAATGACGACCTATCACCCTCGGTCCGGCGGACATGGGGCTGGAAAGACTATCTGTTTTTGTGGATGTCAAACATCCACAGTGTTGCAGGTTATGTCACAATCGGCAGTTTTCTTATGATCGGCCTGCCGGTTACACATATTCTGGCCGCCATGATGGTGGCCATTATCATCGTTCAATTAGGCTGCAACCTCATTGCTGGCCCCAGTATGGTCTCGGGCGCACCTTTTCCCGTCGTGGCCCGAATGGCATTTGGGGTTTATGGCGCTGCCATACCCGCCATGATCAGGGGCTGCATCGCCATTGGCTGGTACGGTATCCAGACATGGCTTGCCTCAAACGCGCTCGTCATTCTGGTCATAGCCCTCCATCCCGCTTTCAGCCCACTTGCCAATGCCAGTCTGCACGGTTTTGCCGGGCTGTCACTGATAGGCTGGGTGGCATTTCTTGCTGTCTGGGGGCTACAGATCACCATATTCTGGAACGGCATGAACGCCGTACGCCGTTTCATAGACTGGGCTGGTCCTGCAATTTATGGAATGATGATTGTTCTGGTCCTATGGCTTTTGTCCCGAACTAGCTGGCATTTTCCTGCACGCTTACCGGTTACAAAAACTGCTTCATCTCTTGGTGGCATGCTGGATATCGTCACAATGGTCGTGGCGTATTTTTCGCCGATCGTTCTCAATTTTGGTGATTTTGCACGCTACACTTCCAGCCCCGATGCTGTACGAAAAGGCAATTTCCTTGGGCTTCCGCTGAATTTCCTTGCCTTTTCCCTACTCAGCCTGAGCAGTATCAGCCTGACACTCCCGGTTTTCGGGCAGTTACTGACAGACCCGGTCGAGACCATTGCACGCCTCGACAACACGACTGCTTCTGTTATCGGCATTATAACATTCGTCATTGCTACGGCTGGCATCAACATTACCGCCAATTTCGTCTCTGCCGCTTTTGATTTTTCCAGCCTTGCCCCACAAGCACTATCCTGGCGCAAAGGGGGCCTGCTGGCCGCCACAGCCGCCATAGGTATTACGCCGTGGAACCTTTATGCGCGCCCCGAACTTATTCACCTGACACTGGACATACTGGGGGCGTTCATTTGCCCGCTCGCCGGGATTGTCATTGCGGATTATCACATCATCCGCAATAAGCAGGTCGACATACAGGCTCTCTACAGCGCCCGCCCTCAGGATATTTACTGGTATTCCCACGGCATCAACCCACGCGCGCTCATAGCACTGGCCGGTGGAACAGCCGTAAGTATTATGCTGATCTTCGCTCCTGTATGGCCAGTTCTGGCCAGCCTGTCCGAACTCACAGGCCTAGGCGTGTCTGTCCTGCTCTATCTGCTGCTCAGTTCCCATCCCGCTTTTGCAGGCAGGCGGCATTGACCAGTTGCAATATCGCCTCTGTGCCGGTTTCAAAATCAGCCTGCGTCAGACGCGGACGCCCGAGCAAGGTAGCGTACTGAACCTGCATATCAGCATAAGACTGTGTCATCGCCCAGAGCAAAAACAGGAAATGCACCGGATCGGCAATCTGGATCAGACCTTTTTCCTGCCATATCTTAAAAACTGTGACACGGTTGGCAACATGCTCGCGCATGGTTGTTTTAAGGAACCCCCGCACATGCCGCCCCCCTGCGAGTAATTCATGCATGAACAGGCGCGATGCAGCAGGGTGCTTTTGCGAAAATGCCATTTTTGAGAGCACGTACTGTCTCAACCCCTCTGCAGGGTCCTGTTCCGCCGAGAGGTGCAATTCGGCATTGGCGAGCCAGTGCCCAAGCACACGCTCCAGCGTTGCCTTATAAAGTTTTTCCTTGGTGCTGAAATAATAAAGGACATTCGCCTTAGGCAGCCCACAGGCACGGGCGATATCTTCTATCCGCGTACCAGATAGCCCATGGACAGAAAATACCTTTTCCGCTGCATCCAATATCTGTTTTGAATTATTGCGCCGCGGAACACCCGGTTCTTCTGATGGTTTTTTCTGTTTGGTCATATCGCCGGGGCAGTCTTTCACATGGAGGTTGCACCACCTTTACGGCTATAGCACAGCCACCCACACGCAAAAGACCAGCCGGTATGTTTTATTCCCGCCACTCAGGCGTAATCAGGCACCACGACTGAAATGAGCATCCGCCGCCAACAGGGCTGATAACAGCACATTGGCACCTTTTTCGGCATCCTCCTCAAGAATGCTTTCTTCTTCATTATGGCTCAAGCCGTCCTTGCAGGGCACGAAAATCATGGCGGTTGGCGCTACACGAGCGATGTAACCCGCATCATGGCCGGGGCCAGACACTATCTCACGAGCAGAATAACCAAGCTGGTCCGCCGCGCGCGCCACAATTTCTATGCAGGCTGGATCGAAAGGTACGGCGGGTGCATCCCATATACGCTTCACGTCCAGCAGCACCCCGTTTTCCGCCGCTAGGCGCTCCAGATCACCCATCAAGGCTTTTTCCATGTCGACCACGACTGCATCTTCAGGGTGACGGATATCGATCGTGAAAAAGACCTCTCCCGGCACAACGTTACTGCTATTCGGGCGGTTCTCAACAAGGCCGACCGTACCAACTGCCAAAGGCGCATGCTGCATCGCCACATGTCTGACAGCCAGAACCATGCCTGCCGCAGCCACAAGAGCATCGTGCCTCATAGGCATGGGCGTGGAGCCCGCATGCGCCTCCCTGCCCCTGAGCGTAACCTCGTACCACCGCGCGCCCTGAATACCGCGCACAATCCCGATGGTATGGCCTTCCGCTTCCAGAATGGGGCCTTGCTCGATATGAAGTTCAAAATACGCTGTCAAAGGGTGTTGGCCACACGGCTCCGCCCCTTTGTAGCCAATGGCCTGCAGGGCATCGCCAAAGCGCTGGCCAGCACGATCCTGCTTTTCCAGAACCTCGTGCTCGGTAAAAACCCCAGCGAACACGCCCGAACACATCATGGGGGGTGAGAACCGGGAGCCTTCCTCGTTCGTCCAGCAGACAAGCTCCACCGGGTGGTGGGTTACATGCCCGGCCATGTGTAGGGAGCGCAGCACCGCAAGCCCACCCAGCACGCCCAGAATACCATCGAAACGTCCCCCTGTGGGTTGCGTATCAAGATGGCTGCCCATGGCAAGCGGCGGCAGGGTATTATCCTGCCCCGGCCTACGGGCAAAAATATTGCCCATGGAGTCATATGAAACCGCGCAGCCCAGCGCCTCGCAAGCACTGACAAACCACTCCCTGACCTGCCTGTCCTCTTCCGTCAGAGCCAGACGACGTATCCCGCCCTTGGGGGTGGCTCCAAAACGCGCACTGTCCATCAGATCGCGCCACAGGGCGGCACCGTCCACCCGCAAATTATCACCCTGCCCACGGGGGGCCGCCCCCTGCACGGTCCTGTCCTGTTGTGTCATGTTCACCTCTCCCCTCATACGCCGTGAGCTACTGAGCAGCCTGCCAGGCGCTCTGCACTGTGTTCGTATTCACGCCATGTCACATGCCCATCGACTGGTTGCGGCTGCATGGTGATGCACTCCGCAACAGGGCAGACATGAGCACACAGATTGCACCCAACGCATTCACTCTCAATGACATCGTACCGGCGCGCACCGGACACGCCACCAACAGCAATAGCCTGATGTGAGGTGTCCTCGCAGGCGATATGGCACAGTCCGCAGCCCACGCAGCGTTCCTGATCGATATGTGCTATGGTTCTGAACTTCAGGTTAAGCGTGTTCCATGGCACATAATTGCGCACCGCCCGCCCGCTCAGTGCACGGATATCCTGATAGCCCTTTTCATCCATCCACGCGGACAAACCGTCTATCATGTCTTGCACGATACGAAAGCCGTAATGCATGGCCGCCGTGCAGACCTGCAGGGCAGAGGCCCCCATAGCCAGAAATTCCGCTGCGTCGCGCCATGTTTCAATACCACCCATGCCAGAAATAGGTAGGTGGGCCAGCCCGGGGTCCCGCGCGATTTCCCCCACCATACGCAAGGCAATAGGCTTGACGGCCGGGCCACAATAGCCACCATGCGTGCCCATACCATCCACAACCGGCATAGGCGCCATCTGGTCTAGATCGACCCCAATAATGGACTGCACCGTGTTGATAAGGGAAACGGCATCCGCCCCGCCACGTAAGGCGGCGCGCGCAGGCATGAGAATATCCGTTACATTAGGAGTGAGCTTCACAATAACCGGCATGCGGGTAAACTGCTTGCACCAGCGCGTCACCATTTCCACATACTCGGGCACCTGCCCTACCGCCGACCCCATATTGCGTTCTGACATGCCGTGAGGACAGCCAAAGTTCAGCTCGATGCCATCGGCCCCGGTTTCTTCCACAATAGGCAGTATGGCGCGCCAGCTTTGTTCCTCGCACGGTACCATAAGGCTGACCACCACCGCCCTGTCAGGATATGCGGCTTTGACTGCCTTGATCTCGGCGATGTTGACCGCAAGTGGCCGATCTGAAATCAGTTCGATATTGTTAAACCCGATCATTTTCCGGCCATGATGGTGCAGCCCACCATAACGGGAACTGACATTGACCACCGGTGGGTCCTCTCCCAGGGTTTTCCATACAACGCCGCCCCACCCTGCCTCAAACGCCCGCTTGACGTTATAGGCTTTGTCCGTTGGTGGCGCGGAAGCCAGCCAGAACGGATTGGGAGAACGGATACCTGCAAATTCAGTTTTCAGATCAGCCATGTTTTTCTACTCCTGATCCTGACCAAAGGCGGCATGAATGGCCTGTGCCGCATCACGGCCATCGCGCACCGCAGCCACGGTCAGGTCCATACCCTCCGTACAGTCCCCTCCTGCATAAACACCCGGCAGGCTTGTTCTGTATTGATCATCCACAACAATACGTCCGTTACGCATGGTTACAGGCATCGCAGAGACCATGCCGGGGTCCATGAGTTGCCCTACGGCAGTCAGCACCATATCGGCCGGAATAACCTCTCGTCGTGGAGCCTGATCATGCTGCCCCAGCGGTGCGTGATCAAATGCCACACCGCTCAGAACACCATCTTCGTGCATGATCTTTACCGGAGACGACCAGAAACGCACGCTCACGCCATTGGTCTGTGCCCATTCGCGCTCGGCCAGCGTGGCGGACATCTGTTCCGGCCCCCGGCGGTAAGCCAATGTAACATTATCCGCCCCCAGCCTGCGTGCCTGCACCGCTGCATCGACCGCAGTGTTACCACCGCCGATCACGATCACGCGCCGTCCTACGGGAATATCCGACAACACTTGCGTGCGGATCTGCTCAATAAACGCAAGCGCATCCATTACGCCGGGTAGATCTTCCCCCTCAATTCCAACTGAACGGCTCTTGCCCAGACCAAACGCCAGAAACACTGCATCATAATCCTGACGCAGCGTATCCAACGTAAAATCAATGCCGAGACTTTTTCCGCCCTCGAAGACAATGCCACCGATCGACAGCAGAAACGCAACCTCGCGTGCTGCAAAATCATCGGCCATCTTATAGGCGGCTACCCCGTACTGGTTGAGTCCACCGGGGTGCCCGTGGCTGTCAAATATGCTCACATCATGCCCATGCAAAGCCAGCCGGTGCGCGCAGGCCAGCCCGGCTGGCCCAGCCCCTACAACCGCCACCCGTCGACCTGTCGGCTCGGCACGGGTAAAAGGCTGACTGCCCTGAGCCATCTGCCAGTCCGTAGCATATTCCTGCAACGCGCCAATCCGCACCGGTCGGCCATTTTCCAGCAGGTTATGCACGCATTTCTGTTCACACAGGATTTCCGTTGGACAAACGCGCGCGCAGGAGCCCCCCAGAATATTGGCCTCCAGAATAATACGGGCAGCCCCACCCGGATTGCCATTACCAATCGCGTTTATGAAGCGCGGAATATCAATGGATGTCGGGCATGCCTGAATACAGGGCGCATCATGGCAATAAAAACACCGTTCCGACTCCACAACGGCCTGCATCGGCGCAAGGGGTGGAGAAGCCTGAGCGAAATTGCTCTGCAGTTCTTCATGATCAAGCCTACCACTGGCAATATCCTGTTGCAGCATGTTGTCGGCACCTCATGATATTTTGATTTCGCAATGGTATGACCATCAAACCGACATGCGCAATATTTTTCTGACCATATAGTCAGCTTTCATACGCAAACGTGAGACCAACCCACAGAATTTGTCTGGATGGTCAGAAAAATATTGCGAATCCGAAATATGCAACAGTATGCTGCCTGCACGGAGCGGCACAGGACGCCTCAATCCCACCAGGAGGAACAACCCCGGATGGTTATGGTAAAAACCGGCAATGGCCTGCGCCCCGTCGGCAAGGCAGGGCTGGACGTCAAACAGGTCGCCTTTGAGCAGATTCCTGTCATTGACTTGGCCGACATGTTTCTGCCTGACCCTCAAAAACGCCACGCTGTCGGCCGCGCTGTCAGAAAGGCCTGCACCGAAGTAGGCTTTTTCTATGTCCGCAACCATGGTGTGCCCCAGCAAACCCTGTCAGACTGCTATGAACGCAGCCGCCAGTTTTTTGCCCTACCCCTTGCGGAAAAAAACCGTATCCATATCCGCAACTCGGCCAACCATCGCGGCTACGGCCCGCTACTGGAAGAAAACACAAACCCGGAATCACTAGGCGATCTACACGAAGCCTTTGACCTATCCTGCGACATTCCCGCCAGTGACCCTGACGTGCTGGCCGGAAAATCTCTCTACGGCCCAAATCTCTGGCCTGACGAGCCCAAAGATTTCAGAAATACGGTCATGACCTGCCATGCCGCCCTGATCAGGCTGGGGCATGTTATTTTCCGTACTTTTGCTCTCGCCCTTGATCTGGAAGAAAACCATTTCGAGCAGTTCATACACAAACCGCTGGCACATATGCGTATCCTACGCTACCCGCCGCAGGCTGGTGCTATTGATGAAAAGCAGATTGGAATCGGTGCACATTCTGATTACGAGTGCTTTACCATTCTCCACCAGAACGGAGAATCTGCCCTTCAGGTGCTCAATGCCAACAAGGAATGGATCGCAGCTCCCCCCATTCCCGACACCTTCGTGATTAATGTCGGCGATATGATGGCCCGCTGGACCAACAACCTGTTCTGCTCCACCTTGCACCGCGTTATCAACCAGTCCGGAAAAGAGCGTTACTCCATGCCGCTTTTCTTCGGACCGGATTACGATACCCTCATCAGCCCTCTGGCTTCCTGTGTTGACGAGGCACATCCCCCTCTGTTTCCCGCCATAGGCGCAGGCGCATATATTCTTTCGCGTTTTGATGAAACCTATAGCTACCGACAGAACGAAGACTGATACGCCCCCATCCAGCGCCCTTTCCCCGAAGGAACTCCTTGGCATGAAAGTCGAAGCAACAAGCAGCGCGGCCGTTCTTCAAAGCGTTTCCCCCGATTTGCAGACCATGAAAGCAGATCGGGTTTTCTGGAGCCATTTTGCCCCTAACCTCGCTCCTTCGGCATGGGTGATCGGTATTCTGGTCGTCAGTCTCGGCCTGACGGGCTGGACGGGTATTATGGTGCTGCTACTAGGCAATATCATGGGGTCCCTTCCAGTGGCGCTCTGCGCCGTCATGGGACCGAAAACAGGCCTGCCACAAATGGAAGCCTCTCGCTTTTCATTTGGCAAAACAGGCAAAAGGCTGCCCGCCTTCATTAACTGGGCCAACTGCGTCGGGTGGGATGCGGTCAACAACGTGCCATCCGCACTGGCTTTCATCCTCCTGCTCAGGATGGTGGGCATCCCCGCTCCTTTCTGGCTTGCCCTTGGGGTTCTTGCCTTTATCCAGTTGCTGGCCAGCATGGGCGGGCATGATTTTGTGCAGACTATCGAGAAATATCTCGGCTGGGTTCTCATGGGAGCGTTCGCCATTGTAGGGGTGATCGCGGTCACACATTCTGCTACCCCTTCCGGCACAGGGGCCACCAGCAGCGCCGCTTTCGCAGATATTATGGTCGGGCTGGGCGCTGTCAGTAGCTTCAACATGGCGTGGGCGGCCTATGCGTCCGACTATACGCGCTATGTCCCACCCGCCACGCCGGCAAAACGTATCTTCTGGCTGACATTCCTCGGCACGTTCCTGTCCTCTTTCATTATGGAAATGTTCGGCCTGCTGACCGGGGCTGCTATTCAGGACCCCTCGCCCGATGCCCTGATTCACGCCTTGCAGGCATGGTCTGGCCCACTCGCCCCGCTGGCACTGGCGGCTGTCGCTTTTTCTTCCGTCGCCATCAACGCAGCCAATGATAACACCGCCGCCTATGCGCTTATTTCCGCAGGCATTCATGTCAATCGCATGCTTAGCGCTGTAGTAACAGCGGGTCTGGGCTATGTGCTGGCTGTCATGGGCGAAGGGCGTTTTGTCTCCCTGTATGAAAACTACCTGCTGCTCGCCCTTTACTGGATCGCGCCATGGTGCGGCATTGTGCTGGCAGACTGGTACTGCCGCCCGGCCAACATCAAGGCCGAGCGCAGCAACGCGCTCCCAGGCTGGACAAGCAGCGCAACGGTATTTGTGGCCGTAACCACACTGACAATCTCGCTATTTTCCTCCACACCTCTTTACACTGGCCCAATCGCTACCATGCTGAAGGGGGCTGACATCGGTTATCTTGTCGGCTTCTTCCTCGCCGGGGGCCTGCAGATCTGCATACTCCGCCGCCGTGCTGCTGCCCGGCAGAACTGAAACAACAGGATACAGCCATGATTGACCTCCTGCTGCGCAACGCCACCCTGCCTGACAGCACACCAGCGGACATTGCCATTCATGATGGAAAATTCGTTTCCGTTGGTAAGGGCTTTACCGGCGATGCCGCACAGGTGCTTGATCTGGACGGACACCTTGTCTGCCCGCCTTTCGTGGATAGCCATTTCCACCTTGATTCTACCCTCACCTCAGGTCTGGTGCGACACAACGCCAGCGGCACCCTGCTGGAAGGCATACAAATTTGGAAGGAAACGAAAACACTCCTGACAGAAGAGAATATTTACCAGCGCGCACGAAAACTGTGCGAAATGGCTATCACACAAGGCACGCTGGCTATCCGCAGCCATGTCGATATCAGCGACCCAAATCTGACCGCAGTACGCGCGCTACTACGCCTGCGCGAAGATATGAAACCCTGGATGACCATCCAGCTTGTTGCCTTTCCGCAAGATGGCTTTTTACGCATGCCCAACGCGCGCGAGTTGCTCGTGCGCGCACTGGACATGGGTGTTGACCTTGTTGGGGGTATTCCGCATTACGAGCGCACGATGCAGGATGGAGCAGCATCAATCGACGAGCTGATGCGCCTTGCCGCGGACAGGGGCCTACCCGTTGACATGCATTGCGACGAAACCGATGACCCATCTTCCCGCCATGTCGAAACTCTGGCGGCTGCCACTGTGCGCTTCAGGCTACAGGGTCGTGTTACGGCCTCGCACTTAACCTCCATGCACTCCATGGACAATGCCTATGCCGACAAGCTGATAAGCCTGATTGCCGAAGCAGGCATGGGAGCCGTGGCTAATCCACTGATCAACATTACCCTGCAGGGCCGCTACGACACCTACCCCAAGCGCCGCGGCATGACCCGTCTGCCCGAACTGCTCCGCGCAGGCGTTCCCGTCGCTCTGGGTCATGATTGCGTCATGGACCCATGGTACCGTCTGGGCAGCCACGATATGCTCGAAGTCGCTTCCATGGCTGTCCATGTCGGCCAGATGACGGATGAACAGGGCCTGCATGACTGTTTCAACGGTGTCACGCAGACCGCCGCCCGCATTCTTAACCTGCCAGACTACGGCCTCGCCCCCGGAAACCCAGCTAACCTTGTAGTTTTGCAAGCGCGCTCAGCTATAGATGCAATCCGTCTGCGCCCTGCCCGTCTGTACGTCCTGCGTCATGGCCGCATACTCTCTCGCACAGAGCCCCGCCTGAGCCATCTCTACCTTACGGAAGAAAAGCTGTTCGATCTTTCGGATGTATAATGGAACAACTGAGTATAGAGTAAACCTGCCTCCGAAGTTTCAGGAATGTGCTGGAATCATGCCAGCACATTCCGTTTCACTCCTGTAAGACGAGCCGCCGCACTTCCTGCCGCAGGGCATCTCGCACTGTATAGCAGATACAGCCATTGGTCATTCCAACTAGTTTTTCACCAGTACACGACAGGTTACTATCCCCCGTATACCAGATTGGCATCGATATTGACCTCGCTCATGCCGATGGTCGTTTTTCCTTCAGAACCGCGTTGGGTTCGGGTATCGCCATAGGCAGCAACCGGATCGAAGGTCTTGTGCGTCTCGTAAAAGACGAGCTCATCCGGTGACGCCGGAATGCCTTCATCAGCAGAGAAATCGACACACCCGTAAAAACAGCTACGATACCCCACATGGTAGTTCGCCCCGGAACCAGCCGTGCTAACGAGCAGCCAGACCGCATGCTGCTCGTTGCCGATAGGCAAACCCGCTCGTAGCGCCCTTGCGCCACAGGCACTGGCGGCTCCGGGTCCAGTAATGGGTCTCGTGGTTTTCAAGCCTGTGGGCAACAACCTCGAGATTCATCATGCCCACCAGCGGGACATCGTCCCAAACGTCGAGATATGGCTGAAATAGAGAATTTAGCACAGGAACCTGACTGAAACAGCCGCTCCTATTTACGCTTGCAAGCCCCGAAAGCGAGCCGGTGACATGCCCATCAGGCCGGTAAAAGCTTTTGCAAATGCACTAAGAGATGTGTAGCCGACACTGGCCGCGACATCTGTTACACGTTGCCCTTCGGCTAGTAGGGTCGCAGCGTGAAAGAGACGAGCCTGTGTGATCCAGTCCTGCCATGTCATGCCGGTTTCCTCATTAAAATGGCGACGAAAGCTGCGTTCTGACATTCCTGCATGATGCAGCATCAGAGGCAGATTTGCCTGACCGGGGCTGACAAGGGCCGCTTGCATAGCGCGCATGATAGACGGATGCGTGGCTCGCGGCAGAGTGAAAAGCCGGGCTGTTTTCACCTGCATCTGCTCCATGCAGAGCAAGCCTAGAGTATGGAAAAAACTCTGAGCAATCGGGCCTTGCTCCGCTGATCCTGATTGCCAGCGCAGGGTGTAAAGCAGCATCTCCTGCAACATTGTCGTTATAGGAAATGTCTGGATATGGTCCGGGCTAGCATGCGGAAAATATGCAGGATCAAAAAAGACGGAAACGCCATCCAGATCACGGATCATGGTCCGGTGGCGTGTTTCTGCCGGAATCCATATAGCATGTGCTGTGGGCAGCAGATGATGACCGTCTGGACCTTCAATCTGTGTCGTGCCACGTCTTGCATAGGTAATCTGGTGGCACGGATGGGCATGCCAGTCGTAAAATATGGCGGAAGACGGGTTGCGATATGCAAAGCCGGGCTTCCCCGGACCATCCAGCCTGTTCTCGACAAGAATAGTTTGTGTTTCTCTGGCTGTGAGATTTTTCATTGGCCGATATTCGCTTATTTATGGCCGCATGGCGTTAGACGGCCACCTGCCCTTTCCTTACCCTGAATGGACAAGGAAAGGAATAAAGATGTCTGCCTCACACACACCACATGATGCTCAGATCGTTGCCCAGTTTACACGCTGGGCAAAACCATTTTCTGAGCTGGCCATCCACGCGGAAAATGAAAGTATGGCACAAACACTTGCTGCCTGCGCAGTAAGTAAAGACATGAAAGTACTTGATGTTGCTTGCGGCCCGGGAATTGTCGCCTGTGAACTGGCCCGTATTGGTGCACACGTCACGGGCATCGACCTGACACCCGCCATGATCGAACAGGCCCGTCTGCGTGCAGACAACATGGGCGTGACAGTGGCGTATCATATTGGCAATGCTCTGCATTTACCATTTCCAGCGGACAATTTCGACCGGGTTGTGACACGCTACAGTTTTCACCACATGCAGGACCCAGCAAAAGTTCTGGCAGAAATGGTACGCGTCTGTCGCCCCGATGGCCGGCTTATTGTGATTGATGCAACCCCGGCACCCGAATGTCAGGCAGGATATGATCGGGCAGAAACACTCCGCGATCCCTCACATACAAGTGCGCTGACACTGGACCAGTTACTGTCCCTCGGAAATAAAGCGGGGCTGTCGCCTGCTATGATACATCAATATCGCCTTGAGTCTCATCTAGAGGATCAGGTCGCTCCAGAGGACTGGACTGCTCTTCAAGCAATGTTTGCAGAGGATATCGCAGGCGGTCAGGATCGTCTGGGCATGGGAGCATGGCAAGATTCAAACGGGATCCATTTCTATTTCCCTATCTCAATCGTGACATGGAGCAAAACATGAGCGAGGAGCGGCTTTATTGCGCAAATACCGACCAAGGATTCCCTGTTTGAATCCAGTTTGTTAGCTGATTGGCATGAGCAAGCCGAAATCCACGCGCTACCGAACGACGAACTGGCCCTCCTACAACGCAGCACTGAAGGCGCGTGGTTCTCTAACGGTATGGTTTGACCCGTCGATGAATTGGGAAGACCTTCCGACGGCGCGCCGTGGGCATCAGCCGGATTTCAGGACGCTGAACCGCCGGCAGAAATCCCTGCCGGTCGATATCCCCTATCGCAGCTCGAACGGCCTGCTCCATCTTCTGATCGACAGCACCGGGATCAAGGTTGAGGGAGAAGGTGAATGGCACACCCGCAAACACGAGGCATCAGAGCACAGGATCTCGCACAAACTTCATATTGCTGTTGACGAAGGCTCACTGGAAATCAGGGCTGTTGAGATCATGAAAAATGATGTCGGCGATGCTCCGGTTCTGCCGGTGCTTCTGGAGCAGATCCCCGATGAGGAGGACGTCGCCAGCGTCACGGCTGATGGCGCATTTGACACGAGGAGATCCCATGAAAAACCATTGCCGGCCGCGGCGCCCAGGCTGTCATACCTCCTCGAAAAAACGCAAAGCCATGGTGTCCCACATCAGCAGGAGCCATCGCCCGAAACGAAGCTCTACGGGCCTGTAGACATCTTGGACGGGCTCTCTGGAGACGGTGGAGCGGTTATCATCGACGAAGCCGCGTCGAGACGAAGATGCACTGCATCAAACTGCTGGGCCAACGTCTGACAGCACGCGATTTCAACCGCCAGGTCACCGAAGTTCATATCCGTGTTGCTATCCTCAACCGATTCACAGCGTTCGGAACCCCACTCACACATGCGGTTCAGTAACGGAATACTCTATAACGGTGCAGTCACGCCGATAGAGTGAATTGTGCAACAGAGCCGGCACAACCGGGACCGACCACAGCCGAGGCTGCAAGGATCAAGGGATTGGCCGACCGTGGAGACCAAAGTATACCATACGGGTACATGATCTGGCTCTGACACCCCAACTGGTCAGGGAGCAGCCGCCAGTAGCACTATGTTGGTGAGAGGCATAAGGGCCCATCTATATGGGGCCGAGCCCCGTGCCTGCTCGTTAAAAAGCAGCAACAGAGCCATCGCTCCGTGGATCAAAAGCACCTTCGATCATGCCATTACCATGCCTGACCAGAGCCCCTGCATGCCCCATCATGGAAGAAAATGGTGCAACCATCTCTACCTCATGACCTGCATTTTGCAGCTCCTGCACAAGGGTTGGAGAGAAAGAGCTCTCCATTTTAAGGGAGACACTTTCCATCCCCCATGTGCGACCCAGAAGCCAGCGCGGGGCTGTAACAGCCTGTTGCAGGGGGACACCATAACGGGCATAGCGCGAGAAAATAGCGGCCTGAGTTTGTGGCTGCCCTTCTCCCCCCATGGTGCCGTATACCATGGTGCGTCCATCATCAAAGCGCGCGAGCGCAGGATTGAGCGTATGGAATGGCTTGCGGCCGGGCCGAAGAGCATTCCAACCAGAATCCGAAAGCTTGAAACATGAGCCTCTATTTTGCCATAGTATTCCCGATTCTGGCAAAAAGACGCCCGAGCCGAATTCAAAATACAGACTCTGAATCATGCTGACCGCCACACCAGACGAATCAATAGCTCCCATCCATGTTGTATCTCCCTGCTGCGAGGGGGCTGGCCATGGCATAGCCTTGTGCATGTCGATATCCTGCGCAAGGCCACTGATCTGGGCCGTGTCATTAAGGAAAGACTGTGCGCAGACCTTCATATAAGCAGGATCACCAACATGGGCGTTGCGAAACAGGAAAGCTTTTTTTGTGGCTTCCACCAGACCATGAATATGAGCAAAGCTTTCGGGTTCCACAGCATTCAGCAGATCAAAAATCTTGAGAATGGCGAGTGATGCAACGCCCTGTGTGGGTGGCGGGGTGTTGTAGAGCGTGCAGCCCCGTATGGTGGTGTGTAATGGTGTTGTCAGGGTTGCCGTATGACGTAAAAAATCCTGCTGGTTCAGAGGGCTGCCCACTTTGGCAAGATCTGCACACAAGGTATTGACCATGGGGCCGGTATAAAAACTGTTCAGGCCGTGCTCGGCCAGATACCTTAAGGTACAACCCAGTGCGGGGTTACGGCGGATATCTCCAAGGGTGAACAGCCTGTCAGCATTGGTGTAAGCCCCTATAAAATCTTGGTTTTCTGACAATTCCGCCTGTTTTTCGTGTAAGAGTGTTGCCTCACTATCTGATACAGCATAACCGCGTTCCGCGTAATGGATGGCCTCAGCCAGAAGGTCTTGCAATGGCAAATTGGGTTGAAGTCTGGCACTTTGGTGCAGGGCTTCCTGCCAACCAGAAACGGCTCCGGCCATGCTGTTAGCGGCCAGCCCACCCCTCCAAGGTATGCTGGCATGACCAGCACTGCGATAGAGCTGAAGAGACGCGTCCGCCGCCGCCGCGCCGCATGCGTCTATAACGCAGGTACGTCCATCCGGGTAGGAAATAAGCCAGAAGGAATCTCCCCCCAGACCTGTCATATGGGGGTAAACGGCAGAAAGTGTCGCGGCAGTGGCCACAACAGCGTCCAAGGCTGTGCCGCCTTTTTTGAGAATATCAAGCCCTGCTTGACTTGCCAGATGATGCGGTGATGTCACCATACCGCGTGTTGAATGGAATGTATGGAGCATCAGACGTCCGTAAGGTGTTTATTGTGGTAATGGCGGGCAAGAAGTGTGCAGAGAAAAAGCTGTATCTGGTGATAAAGAATGAGCGGCAGAATAACAAAGCCAGCGGCAGAGGCTGGGAACAGCACATTGGCCATAGGCACGCCTGAAGCGAGTGATTTTTTAGATCCGCAGAGAATAAGGGACACTTCATCCTTTGAAGAAAAACCGAATAGTTTCCCTGTAAGAAGAGTTATTACTATTACCGCCAGAAGCAGCCCCGTATCAACGGCAATCAGAGTGGCAATATTGCGCGCTGAGAGTTGCAGCCATATTCCCTCCACAACAGCATGACTAAAAGCAGTGTAAACAACAAGAATGATGGAAGAGCGATCTGTAATAGAAATGATTTTTTTGTTGCGATGGGCCCATTTGTACAGAAAAGGCTGTAGGAGCTGCCCTGCTACAAAAGGCAATAGAAGCTGCACAGCAATACCAACAATGGCATGCGCGGACCAAACCCCATGCGTGTGCAGAACAAACGAAACAAGAACCGGCGTTATAAAAATACCTGCAATGTTAGAAAGAGTTGCTGCGCAGATTGATGCAGCAACATTACCATTAGCGAGGGATGTCAACGCAATTGAGGACTGCACTGTGGAGGGCAAGCAGCACAGAAACAGCACACCCAGCCACAGGTTATTTTCCATAAGGTCCGGCGCCAAAGCGTGCAAGCCTAAACCGAGTGCGGGAAACAGGGTAAATGTGCAGGCCAGCACCAGCCCCTGTAACTGCCAGTTGCGCATATTGTCCAATATGGCGCGCCGTTCCAGCTTGAGCCCCTGCATAAAGAACATGACCATGATGCAGGCATCAGTCACATATTCCAAAACAGTGGTGGCAAAGCCGTGGCAGGGCAGAAAGGTTGCCAGCACGACCGCGCCGATAAGCGCAGTTAAAAAAGGGTCCAGTTTACGCATGGGGGCTGCTCTGCATAAAACGACGGCGCATGGGCCGCAGCACGACAAATGCCAGCAAAGCAGTGAGCAGATCTCCGCCGATAGCCAGAGCAAAAACCGGGTGCCAGTTACCGCTGCTCTGGTGCAGCCATGCGGCCAGCGGACCACCAAATATGGCACCCACGCCCTGGGCCATATACAGCAGGCCGTAATTACGTGAGGCATCACGGGTGCCAAATGTGTCTGTCAGAGTTGCAGGGAAAAGCGAAAAAATTTCACCCCATCCGAGAAACACCACGCCAGACAGAAGCACAAAGGCAACCGGGTGGTTGGCCAATGCCAGCCAGCAGGTCAGGGCAATGGCTTCCAGCGTGAAGGCAAAAGCCATGGTCTGCTCACGCCCCAACCGGTCGGAAATCCAGCCGAACAAAGGCCGTGTAACGCCATTGGCAATACGATCCAATGTCATGGCCAGCGGAAGAGCCGCCATTCCCAGAATACTCAGATGCGCCACGCCAAAATCTGATGCAATCTGTGCAAGCTGGGAGGTAACCATAAGGCCGGAAGTAGCCATGGTGGCCATCATAAAAAACATTAACCAGAACAATGGTGTTTTAACAACAAATGAGGTTTTATAGCCCGCGCTGTCTGTACCCTGCTCGGCCTGCGCTGCCTCCACCTGTGGTGTCTTGAGAAAAAAAGCCGCTATAAGACCGGCTGCAATCATGACAAGGCCAAACACCGCCATGGTCGTGCGCCAGCCCGATGCCGCCAGAAGATGGGAAATGGGGAAAGTCGTCAACATTGCCCCCATGCCATAGCCCGCTGCGGTAGCGCCAGCGGCCATGCCCCGGTTTTTGGGGAACCACTGCATAAGTAAGGAAACAACGCCTACGTAGACAATGCCCGTGCCTATACCGCCTAACCCGCCATAGGTCAGATACAGCATGCTTAGGCTCTGTACCTTTGCTGTCGCTACCCAGCTTGCACCGGTTACCACAATACCAACCATAATCAGGCTACGAGGATGCACATGTTTGGCAATCCAGCCCTGAATGGGTGAAAAAAGTGTCTGAAGCACAATAAGAAGGGAAAAAGTGGCCTGCAACGCCGCTGCACTAGTGTTGAAATCAACTTTCAGGGCGGGGGTAAACAACGTCCACACATATTGAGGGGATGAAATGGCCCCCATACACAGAAGGCCTGCAATCATCTGCTGCCATTTTACTGCAATCATCTGCTTTATCCTTGAAAAATAGAGGCGTAGGAGCAGTCCATGCCCGTTAGCTGCGTGTACGATGCAGTGTGGGAAGACCAAAAGCGGGACTGAACTGGATGTTCAGCATGGCACCAGCCTGCACCGCAGTGTTCAGGTTAGGAATAATGCTTTTGCGTCCAAGCTGGTCAGGGTTCCAGATATACTCAAAATACGGAGTAAACATGACGCCCGGAGCAATATTGAGACCATAGTTTATTTCTGCCATGGTTTCCTGATTGGCCCAGCGTGCAGAATTACCGTGTACGCTGAGCGTGTCATTCATGCCCTGCACAAAGCGATGATCCCAGATAAAGGTCTGTCCAACCAAACCAATGTAGTCGCGCGGGCGGGAGGCAAAGGGCCCCCAGTCAAACAACCCAGCGACAAAACCATCGTGGATGGTCGCACTACCAGAAGTCATCAGGTTGGCAGCACCAAACAGTATCAGGCCGCGTGTCCCCTTTTCGTCTGGTTTCCAGATCATCTGCTGCGCCTGCAGATACAGTTGCGTACGACCACGACGATTCATGGCTGTGCCACCATACAACACCCGAGACTGGCCACGGTTGTTGTAGAGCGGGTCGGAATAACTGGCGGTATCGTATACAAATCCTATGGAATAAGCACGAGGGTAGCGATCGTTGGTAAAGTTGGTGCGGTAGCCCACTTCAGTGGGAATATATTCCCCCTGCGCTTTGTCAAAACCCCAGTCCGGGCCGGGCCAGCTATTATGATTGCCTGCCTTGAGCCAGGGTTCAGCCTCCCATATGCCTGTTTTGATATAGGTTTTTTCCGTTGGCTTATAAAGCAAACGCACACCCCAGGAAGATGTGACAAAGGACGGCATGGAACCATTAACCGTAAGGGTGGTTGGCACGGAACACAGGAAGGAGGGGAACATGCAGTACAGGTCAGAACCATCAAACTCCCCACCTTTTGGCATGGAGCGTCCGGCCAGAATGAACAGGCGGTTGTTGAACAATGCCTGATCCCACGTAAACTCCCTCACCTGCAAGCCGTTATGGTTGCCGTAATAGGAGACAAAACCCCAGTTGGAGCCGGTAAAACCCCCTGCCCTCCCATCGCCCGCTACATCGTCTGCCAGAAAATGAATTTTGGCACCGGGAATATGAGCAATACGCTGCATATCCAGATCAAGACCAAGACCCGCAAAGTTGTTAAAAAACGAACCATGCTTGATGCCACCAGCAGGTACACCAGAATATTCGGAAACACTCCATCCGGTAATATAGACACCATTCTGTGCCAGATATTTACCTGCGGACATGACCGGCTTTGTGTGTAACGAAAACAGGTAGGGCTGCGGAGTGTTGGAGTTTGAACTGTGGGCAGACGGTGGAGCTGGCACGCCAGCGGGTGTATTGATGGCGGGCACATAGGCAGGTACGGCAGGGTCCGTCATAGAACGGGCCAGTACGTCTTCCAACCGTTTGGCATGGACGACCACTTTGGAAGAAGATGTATCCTGACTGTTTTTTACAGGCGAAGAAAATGCAGGCAGGGCACCAAGCAACGCGGTTACGCACGCAGATGATGCGATAACGCAACGTTTTGGCAGGAATGAGATATGGGTCATGGCAATACCTGTTCGTAAAAGATGATCTTAGCTAGGAAAAACGTCTTTCGTTGCCGCTATCAGCATGTTTTCAAGGGAGCTGAATTCTTGTCTGTTATTCAGCGCGACAAAACCGACAGGTGGCGGTTCCGGTAGATCTGGCATGATAATTGGTGACGCAAGAGCACTGCGTTGCAAAAAACTTGGCTGGAGCGTGCACCCATAACCAGCCTTAACCGCCCCCAAAAGAGCGCTCAGGCTATCGCTGCAAAATGCTATATGCCAATTGATGTTGTGCCGGTTAAGTGTTTCCAGCGTGATGCGCCGTGTAACACTACCTTCCGGAAAAACAACCAGTGGAACAGACTGCTTTTTGTTCAGTTTTTCATCTGGATGCATGTACCACTTCAGTTTCTCCTGCCACAGAAGGTTGCCATGCGTCTCATTCGGCCCCTGCATGCCAAACATAAGATCAATATCTCCACTACCCAGACGGGTGCGCAGACTATGGCTTAACCCAGTGGTCAGGCTGATCTGTGTCTGTGTATGCTGGTTACGAAAATTTCTTAAAACAAGAGGAAATTCAGACAGCACAAGATCTTCCGTCAGCCCAATTCTAATATGACTTTGCGTTTGTATATGAGCTGAAAGCTGGAAAATACGATCGTGGGACTGCAATGTTTCCTGCGCAAGCCGGATAAGAGCATGGCCAGAATCTGTTAATTCAACCACTTTGGTAGAACGGGAAAGAAGGGAGATTCCAAGCGCTTCCTCCAGCCGGTGGATATGCAGGCTGATAGTCGACTGGCTGACCCCACGTAAATGGGCTGCCGACGTAAAGTGAAGCGTTTCTGCCACAGCCAGAAAAGACCTGAGGTGGTGCAGATCTAGATTAGATTTATCGAGCATATAGATAATATACCAAAAGGAATCGTTATATCCGATTAGTGCGATAACGGAATAAGTGGGTCAAGGAAAAAAATTCCGCCCCCACAATAAAAGCGGTTAACTTATTCAATATGCTAAAAAAATGAAAGGACTGAACGTCCCCGGCTTTATCGAGGAACGATGTGTGTAGCGCTTAGCCTGCGCTTCCCATTCGACCGCGCCATGAAACTCCATGATCCCCGACGATGGATAGGATCAGAAATGCTTGGAAGCCCATCGTGCATGATGGCCGTTACCCGACAAACCATTTCGGCCTTGATGGGAAAATGAATGGCCTGCGAAATACGATTGATAGCGGTGCATTATGTCAATGATAGCCATATGCCATCCGCAGGCAATGTCGGGCACCTGATTAGTATTCTGCGGTGATGACCTCATTTCTAGACAGCCATGGCCTGAAATGCATGCTGACAATGCAACCTTGACCCGGCAAAAACTCTGCCGGGTCAATTTCAAGCTTTAGCGCAGGCCGCCGGACGCGATGAGGGTTTCACCTGTCAGCCAATGCGCATCGTCAGAGGCAAGAAATACAGCAAGAGGCGCAATGTCCTGCACCTGACCGATCCGCCCCAGTGGTGTCTGCGAAATAATAAACTGTTCCATCTCGGAACCAACAACATTGGCCGTTTTTGTGCCTTCCGTTTCGATCAGGCCCGGGTTGATCGCATTGACCCTGATATTTCTTGGGCCCAGTTCACGGGCAAGAGAACCGGTAATGGCGTCCACGGCACCTTTCGTTGCCGTATAGACGGCAGAGTTCGGCGGCGTGATGCGAGAGACAACAGAACTGATGTTAATGACACTACCGCCGTCACCAAGATGCTTCGATGCAGCCTGCGTCGTCAGAAGCGTACCTAGCACGTTGATATTGAAGAGACGGTGGAAATGCTCCTCCGTGATCTCGTCAATTGATGCAAATTCGTACACACCGGAATTATTGACTAAAATATCCAACCGACCGAATTGAGTGATCGCAGCATCCACAATTGCCTGTGCATCCTCCTTGCGGGAAACGTCACCCTGAACAGCAACTGCCTTTCCTCCACTGCTTGCAATGGCCGCGACGACCGCATCAGCCCCGGATTTGCTGGATGCATAATTAACGACGATAGCAGCCCCCTCAGCCGCGAGCGCCTTGGCAATGGCCGCGCCGATCCCCTTGGAGGCGCCAGTTACGATTGCAACTTTTCCGGAAAGTTTGCTCATTGATATGTGCCTGTCTGTATGGGCCAGAACGCACATGCGTACTTTAATGCCCGGTTTGTCGAAACCAATGGATTTAAATGTGGAGTGATCGCTCCAACATAAGGCATATAAGACTTTGGTTTCCGGTTTCAAGGATTTATGGAGCGATGACATCAAAAAAAGAATCTGGTGCACAGCGAAGACGGGGGCGCCCCCAGTCTTTTGACCGCAAAGAGGCTTTATGCGCTGCCATACGCCTGTTCTGGGACCGTGGTTATGAAGGAACAAGCTTCGATGATCTGATTGCAGCAATGCAGATCAGTGCTTCCAGCTTCTACAATGCCTTTGGCAGCAAAGAAGCGCTGTACCATGAGGCGATTGAGGCTTATATGAGCATCGCAGGGGGCTGGTTCCTTAGCATCCTGAATGAAGACGCCAATACGCGAACTGTCTTTGAGGATTTAACGACAGCCGCCGCGATAGAGTTCACACACCCCGACCGACCTGCGGGATGTATGATTTCAGTTGCTGCAACCCAATGCTCCCCCAACCAGAGCCGCTTGCGCGACCTTCTGGCTAAACAGCGAACACAGACAGAAGATGCTATGGCCCAGCGCCTGCGAAAGGGTCAGATTACAGGCGACCTACCATCTGACACCGATATTGAGGCTCTGGCTGCTTTTTACGGATCCCTACTACGTGGCATGGCCGTACAGGCCCGTGACGGAGCTTCACGAGACAGGCTTCTGGAAATCGCGCGGATTGGAATGCAAGCTTGGCCGAGTATGTGAGAGAAAATCACGACACGAAAAATAGTTTCGTGCAATACACCATAAATAAAAATCTAAAAATCAATCTAGGCTCAGGACCTATTAATTTATTGAACTGAGCGAGAGGTTGTGATTCACAGG